>NZ_JAHZPT010000009.1:0-60882 GCF_019929545.1 Streptococcus mitis | reverse complement strand
GAATGTGCCAACTAAATGAGACACATACAGTTGATTTTTTCTTTTGTGATAAGAGTGGAGTTTTTAGAGGTGCCCATTATACGATATTGGTTTACTATCATCAAGAAACCGCTTTATTTTTTTAGCTTTTTATGGTATGATAAACAAAATATCTAGGGGAAAACAAATGACCAACGAATTTTTACATTTTGAAAAAATCAGCCGCCAGACTTGGCAATCGTTACATAGAAAAACCACACCTCCTTTGACAGAAGAGGAATTAGAATCCATCAAGAGTTTTAATGACCAGATTAGCTTGCAGGATGTTACCGATGTCTATCTCCCCCTAGCCCATCTCATCCAGATTTACAAGCGTACCAAGGATGATTTGGCCTTTTCAAAAGGGATTTTCCTTCAACGTGAAAGCAAATCCCAGCCTTTTATCATTGGGGTTTCTGGGAGTGTTGCCGTTGGAAAATCCACAACCAGTCGCCTACTTCAAATCCTACTGTCCCGTACACTTACAGATGCTACGGTTGAGTTGGTAACAACTGACGGCTTTCTCTATCCCAACCAGACCTTGATTGAACAAGGGATTTTAAATCGCAAGGGATTTCCTGAAAGCTATGATATGGAAGCTCTTCTCAACTTCCTGGACCACATCAAAAATGGACAAGATGTAGATATTCCTGTCTATTCTCATGAAGTCTACGACATCGTACCTGAGGAAAAGCAAAGTGTCAAAGCTGCTGATTTTGTCATTGTCGAGGGAATAAATGTCTTTCAAAATCCACAAAACGAGCGTCTCTACATTACTGACTTCTTTGACTTTTCCATCTATGTTGATGCTACAGTCGATGACATCGAGAGTTGGTATCTGGACCGTTTCTTGAAAATGCTGAGCCTAGCCCAAAACGACCCTGATAGCTACTATCATCGTTTTACACAAATGCCGATTGGGGAAGTGGAATCCTTTGCCCATCAGGTCTGGACCAGTATCAATCTCACAAATCTACAAAATTATATTGAACCAACCAGAAATCGTGCAGAAGTGATTCTTCATAAAACAAAGAACCATGAAATCGATGAAATTTACTTAAAAAAATAATTTTCCCTTGTCAAAACGTAAGTTTTCAGATATAATGGTATAGTTAGTAAATATGGAGGTAAGAACATTGGCAAACATTAAATCAGCTATCAAACGCGCTGAATTGAACGTTAAACAAAACGAAAAGAACTCAGCTCAAAAATCAGCTATGCGTACTGCTATCAAAGCTTTCGAAGCAAACCCATCTGAAGAACTTTTCCGTGCTGCTAGCTCAGCTATCGATAAAGCAGAAACTAAAGGTTTGATTCACAAAAACAAAGCAAGCCGCGACAAAGCTCGTCTTTCAGCTAAACTTGCTAAATAAGAAACAGTCCATAGAGGCTGTTTTTTTGTCTCCAAATTGGAAAAGGTAGAAAATGAAAATCGCAATTATCGGATATTCTGGTGCTGGTAAGTCAACTCTAGCAGAAAAATTATCTAACTACTACTCCATCCCAAAACTTCACATGGACACACTCCAATTTCAACCCGGTTGGCAAGACAGTGACCGTGAATGGATGTTGGATGAGATGAAAAAATTTCTCACCAAGCATGAAGCTTGGGTCATCGATGGGAATTATTCTTGGTGTTTCTATGAGGAAAGAATGCAGGATGCTGAGCAAATCATCTTTCTTAATTTTTCGACATTGACCTGTCTCTTTCGAGCCTTTAAACGATACCTCAAATACCGAGGCAAGGTCAGAGAAAGTATGGCAGTTGGTTGTCAAGAACAGTTTAATTGGGAGTTTATCCGATGGATTCTCTGGGATGGACGAACTAAAGCTCAAAGAAAAAATTACCAAAAACTTTGCCAAGAATACTCCCATAAAGTCACTATTCTTCGAAATCAAAGAGAGCTAGATCAATTTCTAGATAAGAAAAGGAAGTCCTCCAATTCATAAAGAAGGGCTTCCTTTTTTAGATATAATTACTCTGCAATCAAGGTTTCTAATCCAACCTTCATCATATCTGTGAAGGTATTTTGGCGTTCTTCTGCAGTCGTGTCTTCATCTGGATTGACCAAACTATCAGAGATAGTCATGATAGCAAGGGCATCAACATGATGTTGAGCAGCAAGATAGTAAAGGGCTGCTGCTTCCATTTCCACAGCCTTGACTCCCCATTTACCAAGTTCGATGTTCTTTTCAAAGTAGTTTGAATAAAAGACATCAGAAGACAAAACGTTCCCAACGTGGGTGGTCATACCAAGTTCTTTGGCGATATGGTAGGCCTTGTCCAGCAAATCAAAGCTAGCGATTTGTGGGAAATCGTACTGTGGCCAGTCATTGCGGATGATGTTAGAGTTGGTTGCAGCTGCCTGCGCCAAAACTAATTCACGGACGTGAACATCTTCATTCAATGAACCTGCTGTTCCCACACGGATCAATTTTTTCACACCGTAGTCAACAATCAACTCACGCGCATAAATCGAAATGGATGGCATCCCCATCCCAGTTCCCATGACAGATACACGGTGGCCCTTGTAAGTACCAGTGTAACCAAACATGTTACGCACTTCGTTAAAACAAACAGCATCTTCAAGGAAATTTTCCGCAATAAATTTAGCACGAAGAGGATCTCCAGGAAGAAGAATTTTATCAGCAATTTCACCCTGCTGAGCAGCAATATGGATAGACATAATATAAGATACCAAACCCGTCAAAAAGCAAAGGGAAAATAGGAGTTGGGTGCAGTGAGCGATGCTCGCTAGACCAACTATCTTTTTCCCACTGCTTTTAGGGTGGGTTCAATTCCTTTCTTT
Source organism: Streptococcus mitis (assembly GCF_019929545.1). Taxonomy (GTDB): domain Bacteria; phylum Bacillota; class Bacilli; order Lactobacillales; family Streptococcaceae; genus Streptococcus; species Streptococcus mitis_BU. The sequence continues at coordinate 58,054 of NZ_JAHZPT010000009.1, read as the reverse complement.
CTTAATTTTGATGATATTGAGAAGATTAGTCTGGCTTCAATTCAAACCCGAACTTCTCTTCTCTTCTGAGTTTTTAGAAAAGTTTTCCGCTCGTGTTCTAATCAAAACACACGCTCTACCTTTCTTTTTTTATTTTTATATTTCATAGCTAGGAAAAATCGGATTCAACCATGACTCCGATAAGCCTACTTCATTTTTATTTAAAACAGTTATAAATAAATTGAGAGTTTTTTTAATATTTTAAATCAAATCATTGACTAGAAGAAATGGGCATTTCCTACCTAATTACTTTATTATTTGACTTCTGACACAGTATGTTAGCCCAAGAAAAACGGTCTAATATTTTTGCAAATTCATAGGCTAAAACAGCTGTTACTAAGAGATACGGAAGAGAATCTAAACCTATCCCCGTGAAGCCTATTACTAATCCAGTTGCAGACAAGGGAGCCCTCAAGGTCACAGACAAAAAGCAAACGGATCCCAAAAGCAAAGTGGTTGGCTGGCTTTCCACACCTAGAATCATGCCAAGGAGGGCAGCTCCAGCTATCCCCAAGGCAAAAGATGGAGTAAGTGTACCGCCATAGGCCCCTGCCCATAGAGTAATAAGAACGACCAATGCTTTTAGGATAAACAAGAGGAGTACCGTTTTGCCACTACTACCATTCAATACTTCTTGAGCCATCATCCGTCCATTTCCAAGTAGATGTGGAAAATAACTTGCCAAACCAACAAGAAAAAGAAAAGCTGAGGGCAATGTGAGAAGTATGCGTTTATCTTTTATCCTTTTTGAAGACGCTTCTTTACTTAAGCGACCAAAAAGCCAAGCTAGTGGGGTTAAGAAAAGAAGTAATAAGGGAATAATCCACATTTCCTTTAAGGACCATGTGATGGCTAGAATCTGGTAGAGAGCCTGATCTGAAATAACCAAGCCTGCTATATAAGTTGAAACATAGGTAGTCAAACCGACTAAGACAAATCGTTTAATAGATAGAGCAATTCCTAGGGTTTCAAAAACAAAGAAGACACTTGTTAATGGAACCTGATAAACAGCCGCTAAACCAGCACCAGCACCACAAGCAAGGAGAAAGATACGATCCTTCATAGACAGTATACATATTTTCCCAACTGGTCCTGCAAATAGAGTTCCAATTTCTCGTGGTGCAGCTTCTTTGCCAATAGGTGCTCCCCCTCCAACTGCAATGATCTGCCAAATTGAATGAAATAGCTGTTTTTGAAAATGAAGCTTGTATTGTGCAGTCTCATCCTTCATCTGAGCTTTTATGGAATAAATCTTCGACCCTTTTTGCAAGAAATACCAGACCAAGGATGAGCCAAGACCCACGATTATTAAACTTAATCCTATCCGTGACGAGGAAACACCATCTGTCAAAAATCCAGTATGTTTCTCTGACTGACCAAAAGCTAGACTCTCTACAATCTCTAAAAGATAATGGAGAACTATACCAGATAAACCCGAAACTATTCCTTGCAGAATTACTGCTATGAATAATCTAAAATTATAAGGGATTTTTCGAAAAATACTCCTCAATTCTATTAACATGATTACAATTCAGCAAGAATCGCTTTAAGCAAACCTTTGAAGTCGCCTTTAACACGTTCAGTCACTTCTACAACTTCTTCGTGGTTGAGTTCTTCTTGGAATCCAGCTGCAAAGTTAGTAATACATGAAATTCCTAGAACTTTCAAGCCTGAGTGGGCTGCCACAATAACTTCAGGAACAGTAGACATACCAACCGCATCTGCTCCCAGTGTCTTATAAGCACGGATTTCTGCTGGTGTTTCATAAGTCGGACCAGTAACACCGATATAGACACCTTCATCAAGCTTGATACCAAATTTTTTAGCCACTTCATGGGCAGTAGCTCGGTATTCTGGTGTGTAGGCTTTAGACATATCTGGGAAACGTGGACCAAAATCATCCAAATTTTCACCCATCAACGGGTTCTGCCCCGTCATATTGATATGGTCTGAGATAGCCATCAAAGTACCAGGACCAAATCCAATACCGCCAGCTGCATTGGTTACAATGACACCTTCACATCCGAGAACTTTCATCACACGTACTGGGAAAGTCACGACTTCAAGAGGATTTCCCTCGTAGAAATGGAAACGACCTTGAAGAGCCAAGACCTTGCGACCTGCAAGTTCTCCATATACCAATTTACCAGCGTGACCGACTACTGTTGAACGGCCCCAGTTGGGAATATCTGCATAGTCTACTACAACTGGATTTTTGATTTCTTCTGCCAATTCTCCAAGTCCTGATCCAAGGATTAGACCGAACTCAGGTGCTTGGATTCCCTTGTCTCTCAGGAAGGCAGCTGTTTCCTTGATTTTATCTAAAAATGTCATTGTATGTCTCCTTTATTAGTTTTTAGCATTTGACCGATTTTGTCAAAGGTTTTGGCATTGCGAATGGTAATATTGCGATAGAAAGGCATCTTGAGCAAGCACTTATGATAGGCAGTTGCATAGTAGGATTCTTCAGAGAATTTCCCCCAGAAAATCCCAAGTCTTCCAAAATGAACCACTTCATCTTTCAGTTCCAAACTTTCAACTTTCTCAATGACTTGATCCACATCCAAGCCTTCTGTATAAAAGAGGACATCTTTTCGAGCCAGATCTTTGGTCCACCATTCAGGTAGATTTTCAATTTCCGCTTCAAAGTCCTCAAGACTCAGTATAGAAAAGCTCTGAATAAATGGATAATGGACTGCAAAGAAATCCTCTAACTTTTCAACCAATTGGGCTTTGGCATCTGTCGAAGTAAAGAAAATATTGCCACTGTTGATGTAGGTCTCAACTTTTTCCAGTCCCAACTCTGTCAATTCTTGACGAAGCTCCGTCATGACGACCTTATTCTTGCCACCAACATTAATACCTCTCACCAGCAAAGCATAGCGCGTCATCTTATACCAATTTATCTAAGAAACTTTCCCCAATCATGGCAGTTTCAACACCAAAGTTATCGGCAATAGTCGCTGAGATATCTGCGAAATGTCCGACTGGCAGCAAACCATTTCCTTTAAAGGCAGGGCTGTATGCCAAAAGTGGAATATATTCACGAGTGTGGTCCGTTCCTGCATAGGTTGGGTCATTTCCATGGTCCGCAGTAATCAAGAGAAGGTCGTTCTCTCTCATGGCTGCGATAATTTCAGGCAAGCGTTCATCAAATTCATGCAAGCAATCACGGTAACCATGAGCATTACGGCGGTGGCCATAAAGGGCATCAAAGTCAACCAAGTTTGTGAAGGAGAATCCTTTTTCAAACTCAGCAAGACCCATTGTCTTCAATAGTGTATCAATTCCGTGGCTGTTTGACTTGTTGTGGCCCATATCATGGTTGATACCCGCACCGTTAAAGATATCGTTGATTTTACCAACAGCATAAGTATCGATGCCAGCTTCGTTCAATTTATCCAAAACAGTTGGTGCAAATGGAGATACAGCCAAGTCACGACGGTTAGCTGTACGAGTGAAGTTGCCTGGTTCACCCACATAAGGGCGAGCAATGATACGACCTAGAAGGGCAGGACGCTCAAGGGTGATCGAACGAGCATATTCACAGATACGGTACAATTCATCCAAAGGAATAATGTCTTCGTGGGCAGCAATTTGCAAAACAGGGTCAGCTGAAGTATAGATAATCAACTCTCCAGTTTCCATCTGACGTGGTCCGAAATCATCGATAACAGCTGTTCCTGAGTAAGGTTTGTTGGCTTCACGAATGACCTTGCGCCCTGAAAATTCTTCGATCTTTGTCAAGATTTCTTCTGGGAATCCGTTCCAGAAAGTATCGAAAGGCTCAGTAATGTTAAGGCCCATGATTTCCCAGTGTCCAGTCATAGTATCCTTACCAAGGGAAACTTCTTCCAATTTTGTTGCATATCCTGTTGGATTGCTTTCAGCTGGAACAGTCTTCAAAGGCGTTTCACGAGGAATATTTCCTAGACCGATTTTAGCCATGTTTGGCACATTCAAACCAACTGTTTTTGAAATGTGTCCCAGTGTGTCAGAAGCTCCGTCTGGAACCCCTGCATTGACAAAGTTATTGGCATCTGGTGCAGCACCGATTCCTACAGAATCTAATACCACCAAGTGAATACGATTAAATTTTGACATAGTGTATCTCCTTATTATTTTAGTTATCTTGCTTTTGTTGAAGTTAAAATCTGAACCCCGTCTCGTCCAGCAACGATGACCTTATCCACCATTTGATTGAATAAACCGTGCTCCACGACGCCAACGACATGGTCCAATTCTTTCCCAAAGGCAATTGGATCTTCAATGACATCCAAGGCAAGGTCAATGATAAAGTTCTGCATATCGGTCACAAAACGTTGACCGTCTTTTTCACGGAAACTTGGTTTGTAGCCAGCTCGCTCAAAACGACGAAAGACCTGTTCTGCGCCATACTGAACCACTTCTACTGGCAATTTAAAAGCACCCAGTTTGTCGACCAGCTTGCTTTCATCTACTACCCAAATATATTCTTTTGAGGGCGTTGCAACAACCTTCTCCATCAGAAGGGCACCACCACCACCTTTGATTCCATTAAACTGACTATCCACTTCATCCGCCCCGTCGACTGTCACATCGACAAAGTCTACCTGGTCAATAGACTTGATCGGGATATTAAGCCCTTCAGCCTGTTTACTAGTTACACTAGAAGTCGTTACAGCTGTAATCTGCAATCCTTCTTCCTTGATACGACGACCGATTTCTTCGACAAAATAATAGGCAGTAGACCCCGTTCCCAGTCCGACAACCATGCCATTATTGACAAATTCAGCAGCCTTGATACCTGCCATTTTCTTCAGATTTTCCACTCAAACACCTCCATTAAAGAGCTACTTTTATTATAACATGTATCCTTTTTTATTTCATGGATACACTAGAAAAACCCGAACATTTTTATTTTTATGTCTACCTTGTTTTGGTAGTTAGAATCTTAGTTATGAGAACTTGTAGATAAAAACAGGTCCTAGCCAAAAGCAGCAACAGTTGATTTTTTATCATAAAGATGATTAAATAGTTAAGTACAGAAAAGGAGAAATAGGATGAACCCATTAGATTTGTTTAATCAAGTAAAAGAGTTAATCGAAACAAAAGATTTCGAAGCTGCAAAAACATTTGTTACAGAAAATCAAGAACAGCTTGGAGAATACTTCTCTCAAGCTCAACAGTTGATTTCTGGTTCTGAAGGTCTAGATGGCCTCGTTGGAAAGATTAAAGGATTTTTCTAAAAGATATAAAGGCGCCTGAAACGATCAGGTGCCTTTTTGAGATATTTTTTTCATTATTTCGGGCAGATGACTGCTGATTTCCGTCGGCAAGACCACATAATTTTCTTGAGATAGTTCTTGGGCTATGGCTGAATGAAGATGGGTTGCTACTGCCACACGTTCGTAGAGACTGGACTGTCGAAATTGGCCTACAAATCCTGCAATCATTCCAGCCAGTGTATCTCCCATACCACCAGTCGCCTGATAGGGACCGCCAACCTGTAACTGGTAAAAATCTGATTGACCAACTTGCCAAATACGAGTAGTTGGACCTTTCTCCACCAAAATTATGCCTTGAGGGAAAGAAGTCAGGGCACTAGCTGTTGTATCTTCATTTTGCTTTTCAATAGCAATACCAGACAGCTTTTCCCATTCTTTTTGGTGGGGAGTTAGGATAAGCTGGTTAGATGGAAACGACAAACTTGTCCTAGCAAGAATGGTTAAGGCCCCTCCGTCTACAATCAAAATCTGATTCTTTTTTAAGCTAGCAAAGACCTGTTTGACTAGATCTTCTCCAAAAGTATCGTCTCGTAAACCAGGCCCCAGCAAGACAACTTCTGCCTTCTTCAATTGCTCTTTTAACAATTGCTGGTCTTGAAGAGAAAAGGCCATAGCCTCAGGTAAATGACTGTGCAAAGCTGGGATATTTTCCCTATCTGTTCCAACAGTCACCAAACCAGCTCCACTTTTAACAGCTGCCAAAGCAGCCATGATGATAGCACCACCATAAGGATAAGTCCCACCCAGTAACAGCAGACGACCGTAATCTCCTTTATGACTTGTACGAGAACGTTCAATAATGACTTTTTCTAATAAGGTTTGATCAATCACTTTCATCGTTTTTCCCTCTCGCATTTATTATACAACAAAAAGGAGGCGCATACCTCCTTTTATAAACTTATTTCTAAAATTTAATATTCATTTCTGCCATTTTAGATATAGCTATAGAAAATACACTTTCCTCAGAAAATTTTTCTCTTATTTCCTATCCAATGTTCGAAGTGCTGCTTGATAAGTTTGCTCCATCAGCATAGTAATGGTCATAGGACCTACACCTCCAGGAACTGGCGTAATATGGCTAGCAAGTGGGGCAACTGCCTCATAATCCACATCTCCACAGAGCTTACCATTTTCATCGCGGTTCATCCCGACATCGATGACAACCGCACCAGGTTTGACAAAGTCAGCAGTCACAAACTTGGCACGACCGATTGCTACTACAAGAATATCTGCTTTAGCAGCCACCTTGGCAAGATTATGAGTACGTGAATGGGTCAAGGTCACTGTTGCATTTTTGGCCAAAAGAAGCTGGGCCATGGGTTTTCCAACGATATTGGAACGACCGATGACGACCGCATTTTTACCTTCCAAGTCAATCCCATATTCATGAAACATTTCCATAATTCCTGCAGGTGTCGAAGGAATCATGACTGGATGACCAGACCAAAGAAGCCCCATGTTTAAGGGATGGAAACCGTCCACATCCTTTTCTGGGTCAATGGCCAACAAAACTGCCTCTTCATCAATATGTTTTGGTAATGGTAACTGGACCAATATCCCATGCCAAGCTGAATCTTGATTGTATTTGGCAATCAAGTCTAACAATTCCCCTTGAGTAATGGTATCTGGAACTCGCACAACTTCACTACGGAATCCAGCCGCAAGGGCTGACCTCTCCTTGTTACGAACGTAGACTTGGCTGGCAGGGTTGTCCCCAACCAAAATCACTACCAAACCAGGTACTAGCCCCGTTTCTTCCTTTAATCTTTCAGTCTTTTCAGCCAGCTGTCCTTGTAACTTAGCTGCTAGAGCCTTCCCATCAATAATCTGTGTCATATCACTTCTCTTTTCTTTCAAATATCTTCCATTATACCAAAAACTGCTAATCCCCTCTAACACTTCTTTCCTAGGCTATTCTATAGTTTCAAACTATAAGAAAAAGCTCGAGTCGAGCTTTTCATTAATCTATATTTTATATCTAAAGTTGGCTACAAAGAGCTTAACAAAGCTAACTTATAAAACCTTACTCAAGAAGTCTTTAGTCCGTTGTTCTTGGGTTTGTTCAAAAATCTGTTCAGGTGTTCCATCTTCAACAACCACACCGTCTGCCATAAAGATGACACGGTCTGCCACCTCACGAGCGAATCCCATCTCATGCGTTACGATAACCATGGTCATTCCTGACTTGGCTAGGTCTTGCATAACAGCCAACACCTCACCAACCATTTCAGGATCCAGGGCTGAAGTTGGCTCGTCAAAGAGCAAGACATCAGGTTCCATAGCCAACCCACGCGCGATGGCAATCCGCTGTTGCTGACCACCTGACAAACTCTGTGGATAAGAAGTTGCCTTATCTGGTAAACCAACTTTTTCCAAAAGTTCCTGAGCTCTCTTCTCTGCAACTTCCTTACTTTCACCTTTGGTTTTGATAGGAGACAAGGTGATATTTTCCATCACAGTCATATTAGGAAAGAGATTAAATTGTTGGAAGACCATGCCCATCTTCTCACGCATGGCAAACAGGTCATTCTTCTTGTCCGTAATATCAACTCCCTCAAAAATAACCTTCCCTTTTGTTGCTTCTTCCAACAAATTCATAGAACGAAGTAAGGTAGATTTCCCGCTTCCTGAAGGACCAATGATAACGACAACTTCTCCTCTTTTAATCTCGAGGTTGATGCCCTTCAATACTTCATTCTTTCCAAAGGATTTATGTAAATTTTCAATTTTTATCAAGGTTTCTGTCATTATTTCTTATCTCCTTGTCCCATACGTTTTTCAAAAGCTTTCAAGGCTACTGTCAAAATAGAGGTCATAATCAAGTAATAAAAGGCTGCAAATAAAAGTGGTGTTAAAGGTAGATAGGTTGTTGTAGAAACTGTTGTAGCTCCATTCCACAACTCCATAACACCGATAGCTGATAAGAGGGAACTATCCTTGATAATAGTGATAAATTCGTTCCCCAATGCTGGCAAAATATTTTTGATAGCTTGTGGCAAAATCACATAGCGCATCGCATTTTTAGGACGAATCCCTAGCGAATAAGCCGCTTCTAGCTGACCTTTAGGAACCGCATTAATCCCAGCACGAACAGTCTCAGAAACATAAGCACCACTGTTCATAGAGATAATCAAAATCCCTGGAATCAGACGAGAAAGATCAACACCTAAAATTCCGATCTGAATAGTCGGAGCATTGATGTGCATTAGAGCAAAGGCAATCATAATCTGAACCATCATCGGTGTCCCGCGGAAAATCCAAACGTATAAGTTGGCAAGCCAAACAAGCGGTTTAAACTTTGAACGTTGCCCAAAAGCCAAGACAACACCCAAAATAGTCCCTAAAAAGACCACACAGATAGAAATGAGAACCGTCACGACAGCCCCGTAGTTAAAATAAGGTAAATACTTTGGTAAAAAAGAAAAATTCATAGTCACACTGCTTTCTAAAATAGAATACTGTATGATTATAACATGAACTGAATTAAAATTCAAATCTTTTGTCTAATTTATTCAAAAAAACTTTAAGCTGGTAGAATTAGCGAGAAATCTTAGTTTTTTCTAGGCAAGTTGGCCTCCTTTATGGTAAAATAGTAACGATAAGAAATGAAGGAGAATCAAAATGGAATCACATTTGGTTAGAATCATCAACCGCCTTGAAGCAATGGCAAAAGATGGCGGAAATTTAAAACGTAATTTTGAACGCGAAGGAGTTGTTGTTGCAGAAGTTGCATACAGCCACGACGAAGAAAACGGCTCAATCTTTACCCTTCGTGATGTCGAAGCTCGCGAAACTTATACGTTTGATAGCATTGACTTAATTGCAATGGAGATTTACGAACTCCTTTACTAATACAAAACAAGCTGGGATTACACCCTGCATGTCTAACCAAAATCCTTTTTGTCTCACAAATAGGATTTTTTTATTCCCTAAAATCTCAAAAATTTTCATTGTAGCAACTTCTCAAAGCTGCAATCTTTTTACTTGCTTTACACCCCAATCCTGTTATAATGAGAGTATAGAAATTTGACTATTATTGACCTTTGGACAGGCCAGGCTAAAGAAAGAAATGAGGTAGATGTATGCTTTGTCAAAACTGTAAAATCAACGACTCAACAATTCATCTTTATACCAATCTTAATGGAAAGCAAAAACAAATTGACCTCTGTCAAAACTGCTATAAGATTATCAAAACAGATCCTAACAATAGCCTCTTTAAAGGTATGACGGATCTGAACAATCGTGACTTTGATCCCTTTGGTGATTTCTTCAATGACCTAAACAATTTTAGACCTTCTAACAACACTCCTCCGACTCCCCCAACCCAATCAGGTGGAGGTTACGGTGGAAACGGCGGTTATGGTTCCCAAAATCGTGGACCTGCTCAAACTCCTCCACCAAGCCAAGAAAAAGGCCTGCTGGAAGAATTTGGTATCAACGTAACTGAAATTGCCCGTCGTGGAGATATTGACCCCGTTATTGGGCGCGACGATGAGATTATCCGTGTCATCGAAATTCTCAATCGCAGAACCAAGAATAATCCTGTTCTTATCGGTGAACCAGGTGTCGGAAAAACTGCCGTTGTCGAAGGTCTAGCTCAGAAAATCGTTGATGGCGACGTTCCACATAAACTACAAGGCAAACAAGTCATCCGTCTGGATGTGGTTAGCCTAGTTCAAGGAACGGGTATCCGAGGACAATTTGAAGAACGCATGCAAAAACTCATGGAAGAAATTCGCAAACGTGAGGACATCATCCTCTTTATCGATGAAATCCATGAAATTGTCGGTGCTGGTTCTGCAGGCGATGGCAATATGGATGCAGGAAATATCCTCAAGCCAGCCCTTGCTCGTGGGGAACTGCAACTGGTCGGTGCCACTACCCTCAATGAATACCGTATCATTGAAAAGGATGCCGCCCTAGAGCGTCGTATGCAACCTGTTAAGGTCGATGAACCAACCGTGGAAGAAACAATCACTATCCTCAAAGGTATTCAAAAGAAATACGAAGACTACCACCACGTTCAGTATACCGATGCTGCAATTGAAGCAGCTGCAACTCTTTCCAATCGTTACATCCAAGATCGCTTCTTGCCTGATAAGGCCATTGACCTCCTAGATGAAGCTGGTTCTAAGATGAACTTGACCTTGAATTTTGTGGATCCTAAAGTAATTGATCAACGCTTGATTGAGGCTGAAAATCTTAAATCTCAAGCTACACGAGAGGAAGATTTTGAGAAGGCGGCTTATTTCCGCGACCAGATTGCCAAGTATAAGGAAATGCAAAAGAAAAAGGTCACAGACCAAGATACTCCTATCATCAGTGAAAAAACCATTGAGCATATTATCGAGCAGAAAACCAATATCCCTGTTGGTGATTTGAAAGAGAAAGAACAATCTCAACTCATCCATCTAGCCGAAGATCTCAAGTCGCATGTTATTGGACAGGATGATGCAGTCGATAAGATTGCCAAGGCTATTCGCCGGAATCGTGTCGGTCTCGGTACGCCAAACCGTCCAATTGGAAGCTTTCTCTTTGTCGGACCAACTGGTGTCGGTAAGACAGAACTTTCCAAACAACTAGCCATTGAACTTTTTGGTTCTGCTGACAGCATGATTCGCTTTGACATGAGTGAATACATGGAAAAACACAGTGTAGCTAAGTTGGTCGGAGCCCCTCCAGGTTATGTTGGCTATGATGAGGCTGGGCAATTAACTGAAAAAGTCCGCCGCAATCCATACTCTCTTATTCTCTTAGATGAAGTAGAAAAAGCCCATCCAGATGTCATGCATATGTTCCTTCAGGTCTTGGACGATGGTCGTTTGACAGACGGGCAAGGGCGTACCGTCAGCTTCAAGGATGCCATTATTATCATGACCTCAAACGCAGGTACAGGTAAGGCCGAAGCCAGCGTTGGTTTCGGGGCAGCTCGCGAAGGACGTACCAACTCTGTCCTCGGTGAACTCGGTAACTTCTTTAGCCCAGAATTTATGAACCGTTTTGACGGCATCATCGAGTTCAAAGCTCTCAGCAAAGACGACCTCCTTCAAATCGTCGAGCTCATGCTAGCTGATGTTAATAAGCGACTCTCCAGCAACAATATCCATCTCGATGTGACAGACAAGGTCAAGGAAAAATTAGTTGACCTCGGCTATGATCCAAAAATGGGAGCACGCCCACTTCGTCGTACTATTCAAGACTATATTGAGGACGCAATCACTGACTACTACCTTGAAAACCCAAGTGAAAAAGAACTCAAGGCAGTGATGACCAGCAAGGGCAAGATTCAAATCAAATCTGCCAAAAAAGCTGAAGTAAAATCTTCTGAAAAAGAAGTATAAATCCTATAAAAAAGGAGTAGAAAATGAAAATTTTCTGCTTCTTTTTATTAAAATAACTATAAATTCTTGACAGCTTGCCCTTTGTCCATTATGATAATAATAACGATACTAGATAATGAGGAAAATTCAATGGCAAACCCAACTTTCGGAGAAAAAAAAGCGAATACAGACTATGTTTCACGCTATGGCGTATATGCAGTTATCCCTGATGCTGAACAAAAACAAATTGTTCTTGTTCAAGCACCCAATGGCGCTTGGTTCCTACCAGGTGGTGAAATTGAAGCTGGTGAGAACCATCAGGAAGCCCTAAAACGTGAATTGATTGAAGAGCTTGGCTTCACAGCTGAAATTGGTATTTATTATGGACAAGCTGACGAATATTTCTACTCTCGTCACCGTGACACCTACTACTACAATCCTGCCTACCTCTATGAAGCGACTTCTTTCAAAGAAGTGCAAAAGCCACTAGAAGACTTTAATCATATCGCCTGGTTCCCTATTGACGAGGCTATTGAAAATCTCAAACGTGGTAGCCATAAATGGGCAATCCAATCTTGGAAAAAACAGCATAAGATTGACTAAATCAAGCTACTTTATTCAAAAAGTGCTATAATAGAATTAGAAAATCGGAGGAAATGTTATGAAGCTTATCAATACGACAAACTCACACTCGCAACTTGTAAAAAGCCAGCTAGAAAGTACAGATGCAACCCTTGTTGAGGTTTATTCTGCAGGTAATACAGATGTTATTTTTACCCAAGCTCCGCTTCACTATGAAATCCTCATCTCAAACAAACACCGCGCTATCCGCGAACCTGAAATCGAAGCTATTCAAGAATTTTTCTTGAAACGTAAAATTGATAAGGACTCTATTGATGAGGCCAATATCAAAACCCTCTATTCAGAAAAATTAATTGGAATTTCAATTCCGACCAAATAAAATCTTGGAGAGATTAGAAAGTACTTTGAACCTTATGGAACAAAATTAGGTTTATTTAGCTTTTTAAATCATCTCCAATTTTTTATCTTGAAATCTTATCATACAAGATTTTATAGATAATTAAGGAGACAAACATGGGAGACATCATATATAGAGAGGCAAGAATTGAAGAAAGCGAAAAAATTGGAAAACTATTAGCTAATTCCTTTCTTGACTATCCCTTTTTAACGATTATAACTGACGATTTGAAGAAACCTGACTCCTATCCTGCTTTTGTAGAAACATTGCAAATTCTGCTTACTAGAGTCTATATTAAGAAGGGAAACTGTTTAATTGCGGAACAGGATGGAGAATTACTTGCAGTTGCCCTTTTGCAACAAAAGGATTTCTGTATACTATCCTATCTACGAAATGGTGGAACAAACATTTTTCGCTACATTCGACCACAAAATCTCCTTAAATACTTTGACTTTGTAAAACGTTCCAAAAAGCATTTAGAAGAATCTGGAGAGTTTGATTGGTATTTGATGGCCTTAGCTGTCAATGTATCAAATAAAGGGCTAGGAATAGGCAGTACATTTTTGAAACAAGGAATTGAACCCTATGTCAAATCAAAAGGCTGTAAGCACTTGGGCCTCATAACTAGTACAGCTAGAAATACCTCATTCTACGAAAAAAACGATTATGTCCTACTTGACTTTATGGAGCTAGAATACGGTTCAATATCAATTGGTAACTGGGCATTTTTAAAAACAATAAATAAATAAAAAAAATTTGGTGCTGCTTATCACAGAACCAAATCTTTTTTATTATGTTAGAAACGAATCGTCTCACGTGTTTTTTCGTATGAAGTGACAAAACGGTTGGTTACACCTGGTTCTGCAACTTCCAAAGCTTGCGAAATCTTATCAAATGAAGCATGATAATCAAATTCTTTTTCAAAAATTTCTAATGATTCATTAAAAGCTTCTTGAATTCGTTCATCAAATGAGCGGTAACGGTTCGAATACTGTAGCAATTGTTCTGTCAACGTTGCATATTGAACAATATTATAGGTTTCTTCTTCAAGTGCTTCCATATCATTTGTTGCAATTTCAAGCATCCGGTTCACAGCTTCGATATTGACACGAGCTTCTTCTAGTTCAGCCATCAACTCTTCAGTATGGTTACTTGCTGTAAAGAACGACTGTAAGAAATTCTGAGGAATACCTGGAAGATTGCGTTTTTCCATATATCTCTTAATTGTGTGAAGACGATTAACATAAACATTTGCCTTCTGGCGAGCATTGATATCATCTTTTTCAATCTGAGCAAGACGTTGACTAACCGCAACTTGTTCATCTTCAATTTCCTTCAAAGTCGCTTGTAAGTTTTCCAAACGATCTTCAAGGAATGAATAAGGTTCAGAATGTTCCTCTTGTTCAGAAGTTAGTTCCAATACAGATTCTTCTAAAGATTCTAACTCAGCTTGTAATCTATGAACATGACTAACATCTGTTTCAGATAGTAGGTAATTGTTACTCAATCGTTGAATATCTTCCACTAAAACAGCATTACTATCTTTCATGTGTTTCAAATATGTAGGAAGGGTTGTAACTAAGCCTTCTACTACTTTTTGAGCAGCGATTTCTCGTGTAAAGATATCATAGAGTGCATTGATTTCTTCTTGAACTTGAGTATTTTCATACTCAGCATTATCCAACTCTAATTGTGCAATATTTTCGTGGTTTTTCTTCAAAGATTCATAAAGCAATTGGAAGCGAGATTCAATATCCGTTTCAGCAAAATGATAATTAGCATCTAAAAGTTTACGGTAACCGTCTTCCAAATCTTCCAATTGATCAGGTAGCTCTTTAGATAATGTTTTTACAATCGCTGGCAAGCGGTCAACAATGTGACTCAAAGCCAAGATATGATTTTCAGCATTATCTAAAATCACAGCAGCTTCTACTGGATCACCTGAAGTGTTTAAAGTAACAAACTGAGAAAACTCTGATTGGATATTTTCCAATTGTTTTTCGATTTCAGATAAACCTTGGCCATATTCTTCAGAATGATCAGCCACTCTGTGTTGTAACTCTTCAAACAAGTCCAAGGTATGAAGAACACGTCCACTATTTTTAGACTCTTGTTTCTCCAAATCTGCCAAGGCATTGCGAATTGACGCAATATCTTCTTCAATCAAAGTAATTTGACTCTCGATTTGGTCGATTTGATGACTGGCCTTGAAAAAACGGAATGAGTTGTTATAGCCTTCTGCCTCAAAAAGATTATTTTCGATATCGGCAAAAGAGTTAAGAGATAGGTCAACCCATTTTTGGTTCCATTCACGGAAAGTCACTTGACTTTGTCCAATCAAGTGCATATTTTTTACAGCTTCAACTTCATCATTAACTGGAAGATTGTACAGCTCTTCTTTTTTCTCTTCTAAAATTGCTAATTTACTTTCATTGCGTTTCCGTACATAAATTGCTATAGCATATGAAATCAGCAATATAATTGCAATTGCAATTATAAGATATACTACTAGACTACCAGACATATTAAACTCCTTTTTTACTTGAAACAATCGTAATGATTATATCATATTTTTTAGACCAAGGGAACTACTTCTCTCGATTTTTTAAACATCAAGTGTACTATAGACGGCATTTTCTTCGATAAACTCACGACGAGGCTCTACTCGATCCCCCATCAACATATCAAAGATTTTATCTGCTTCAGCCGCATCATCCACAGAAACTCTAGCCATCAAACGATGCTCAGGATCCATGGTTGTTTCCCATAACTGATGATCGTCCATTTCACCTAGCCCCTTATAACGCTGAATGGTCGGTTTAGTACGACCTTCACTATAACGGGCTAAGGCTTCTTGGAGTTTGATTTCTTGGTCTGCTCCTGGCTGGATATATTCTTTAATCTCACTTCCAACCTTGACACCATAGATTGGAGGTTGGGCGATATAAACATAACCAGCTTCTAGAATTGGTTTCATATAACGATAAATCAAGGTTAAAAGAAGGGTACGAATGTGGGCTCCATCGACATCGGCATCGGTCATCAAAACAAGTTTTTGGTAACGAGCTTTTGAAACATCAAATTCTGCACCAAATCCTGTTCCCATCGCTGTGAAAAGACTACGAATTTCTTCGTTAGCTAGAATCTTATCCATACTTGCCTTTTCAACGTTCAAAATCTTACCGCGGATTGGAAGAATTGCCTGAAATTCACGGTTACGACCAGATTTGGCTGACCCACCAGCTGAGTCTCCTTCGACGATGAAGAGTTCTGTTTCAGCAGGATTGTTAGAAGAGCAGTCTGCTAGTTTACCTGGAAGGTTGGAAATTTCCAAACCAGATTTTTTACGAGTGACTTCACGCGCACGCTTGGCAGCAACACGAGCTTTGGCGGCCAAAATTCCTTTTTCCACAATTCTCTTGGCAATCTGTGGATTTTCCATGAGGAAATCAGAAAAGGCATCGCTGAAGAGACGATTGGTAATCTTGACCACTTCGCTATTTCCCAATTTGGTCTTGGTCTGTCCTTCAAACTGTGGATTTGGGTGTTTAACTGAGATAACTGCAGTTAATCCTTCGCGGACATCTTCCCCTGTTAGATTATCTTCATTATCTTTCAGTAACTTATTTTTACGAGCATAATCGTTGATAACACGAGTCAAGGCTGTACGGAAACCTTGTTCATGCGTTCCACCTTCATGGGTATGAATATTATTGGCGAAACTCATGACATTTTCATGGTAACCCGTTGTGTACTGCATGGCTACTTCGACTGTGATATCATCCATCTCACCATCTGTGTAGATTGGTGTATCAAAGATAACATCCTTGTTCTCGTTGATATATTCAACGTAACTAGCAATCCCACCTTCATAATGATAATGCTTGGTTTGCTCCAAACCTTCACGCTTATCTGTAATGGAGATTTGAAGACCGCGATTTAGAAAGGCCAACTCTTGAATCCGTTTATTTAATTTATCAAAATCAAAGGTTGTTGTTTCCGTAAAGATTTCTGGGTCCGGTGTGAAGTGAACTGTTGTTCCCGTTTTATCCGTATCTCCAACCACCTCAAGGTCTGCAACAACATGACCACGACGGTATTCTTGGTAATGAATTTTACCATTTTTGTGGACATGAACGTCTAATTGAGTTGAAAGGGCATTAACTACTGAGGACCCCACTCCGTGAAGACCACCTGAGACCTTATATCCGCCACCGCCAAACTTTCCTCCAGCGTGAAGAACAGTAAAGACAGTCTCAACGGCAGGTCGACCTGTTTTTTCCTGAATATCGACGGGGATCCCACGTCCATCATCAACAACTGTAATCGAATCATCTGGCTCAATAAAGACTTGAATATGGCTAGCAAATCCTGCCAAGGCCTCATCAATTGAGTTATCAACAATTTCCCAGACTAGATGGTGAAGACCTTCTTTTGAGGTTGACCCGATATACATCCCTGGACGCATACGAACAGCCTCTAAGCCCTCTAAAACTTGAATTTGACTGGCATCATAATCTTGTGCCTGCAGATTTTTGATTTCTTCTGTCATCTTTTTCCTTTTTCTTACATGTCTAATACTTGTCTTAAATTCACGATACTGGTAAACAAGTGGGTAGCTAGTCCTGCAGCTTGCCCGGCTTCGATATCAATCGGTCGATCACCAATGACAAGCCCTGAACTAATTTGATACTTTTCTCTTAAATAAATCATGGACTCAGGATCTGGTTTTCTCTTAAAGCCTGAGTTAGAAGTCACCACTTCTGTAAAATAAGCTGCTATAGAGGTTTTTTCTAAAATTTCCAAGACCTGATCATTACGATGAGATACCAAAAAATGACGGCCACCTTGATTTGAGATATCTTTCAATAAATCAGAAACTCCATCAAACAAAATCGGATGTTCAAGCTCTCTGGCTTCATTTTCCTTGTATTTTTCTAAAAAATTCTCTAAGTTGGGAGCGAATGTCTCAATCGCAAAATCAGTAGAAACCTTTAAAGCCTGATAGACACTGTCATGGTCTTGTGTGATGCCATACAATGCCAATGTTTCAACAAATGCAGCTGTTGAAGTTTCGTAATTATCCAGTAAAGTTCCACCTAAATCCCAGATATAATCGTGATATTTCATACCCTTCATTATAGCATTTTTTTATGAAAAAAGCGATGATTTCCCTGAGTTTTCCACATAAAAAACGAGAGTTTGACTCCCGTTTTACTGATTTTTACCAAAGACATCTCGATAGAGCATTCCTGTTCGTAAAGTCTCTGCATCTCCTCCTAATTGCTCTACCAGCTCGTAGGCAAAGGCAAGGGCTGTCGAGGGACCTCGACTGGTTGTCAATTGACCATCTACCACTACTGTTTCCTTGACGTAGTGACCATCAAAAATTTGCTCTTGAACACCATCATAACAAGTGTACTGCTTGTTTTTCAATAGCCCTGCTTGATTGAGGGCAATTGGCGCAGCACAAATGGCTGCTAGTTTTTTTCCTTCTTGCTCGAAGCTTTGCAACTCTTGAATCAAGGCCTGATTATCGCGCAAATGTGCAGAACCAGGCATGCCGCCAGGAAGAACAACCATATCATAGTCTGATAAATCACCATCAAAGACACGATCTGCTCTGACTTGGATTGCATGCGAACCAGTCACTTGCTCTTCAAACCCAACCATATCACAAGTGATATTTGCCCGACGCAAAACATCCACAACTGTCAAAGCTTCAATTTCTTCAAAGCCCTGAGCCAACATAACTGCTACTTTTACCATGATTTTCTCCTTATTTGATTTGTTTTAATACAACCTTTTTCCGCTTGAATGGGACTTTTCCGCTCTTTTCTTCAGCTAGATTGGTCTGGTAACTCATAGATAAAAGTAAGCCCACACCAATCAGATTACTGATAATAGCCGATCCCCCTTGAGAAATAAAAGGCAAGGGAATACCCGTCAAAGGAAGCAAACCTGTCACGGCACCGATATTCTCAAAGATATGGAAGAGCAACATCATAATCAAACCTGTGGAAATATAGGTGTAGAACTGGTTATTTGATCTAAGAGTAATCTTCAACATACGGTAAATCAGCATGAGATAAAGGGCGATAACAAGGACAGAGCCAATAAAGCCAAAATCTTCTGCAATGACCGTGAAAATCATATCCGACTCTCTAACTGGAATAAGCAGATTCGAAGCATTAAATCCTTGACCAAATAAGCCACCGCTTCCAATGGCAATCTGTCCTTGAGCCTGTTGGTAAGTAGTTGTTTGGGCAAAGTCAAATGGATTAAGCCAAGCCAAGATACGATTGATTTGGTAGGTCGGCATGCCCAGTTGATGGAGAAAAGCCCGACCGTCCTTGCTGATAAAGATGGCTAGAAAACCAGCAATTCCTGTTACAGCAGTCACAAATACTGGGATAATAATTTTCCAAGAAACGCCCGATAATAAAACGATTCCTGAGAAAATAGCCACAAAAACTAAGGCCGTCCCCAAGTCACTTTGAAGTGCCAAAAGAACTAGGACTGGAATGGTAAAGAGAATCATCCAGAAAATCAACAAGAAGTCCAGCGGAACTGTGCGTCTCCATTCCTTATGTTTTTTGGTAAACTGGACAATCACACGAGCCAACATGAGGATATAGGATATCTTCATAAATTCTGACGGTTGGAACAAGGTAACACCATTTACCGATACCCAGTTTTTGGCACCCGTTGATGCAACTAAGCTTGGATTATAAAAGACAATCGGCAAGACCATAAGTCCCAAGCCTAAAATATATAGAAAGGGTGTCACCTTCCAAAGAAATTCAGTATTAAAGAGCATGACCACAAAACCAATCACAAGCCCCAAGGCAATCCATGCGACCTGCTGTCCTAAAATGGGCAAAATATTGTTTGGATAATCATGACTAACGGCTATATAAATAGCCACCACGCCAATAACCAGTAGAAAAAACACTGGCAAGAGCAAACTATAATCGACTCTAGAGTCGAGAGAACGTTTCATATATACTAACCTTATACTTTCATACAATACTATTTATCAAAGTTCATTTAAAAATTTATCAATAGCCTCATCAACTTCGGATTGAGAGACGGTTTTAACAGTCGCTTCTTTTGCTAGAGAAGTTACAATTTGTTTGCCATATCGCTTTCCGACAATTCTCCTATCCAAAATAAGAGTTAAGGAACGTTGGTGTTCGCGTCTCATACTTCTTCCTAAAGCCTGCTTTAAACGAATAATGGCCATTGGCAATTGATAATCATAAAAGGCATTTTCCCCTTCTTGATTCAGTTCCTGATTAATCTTTTTCGTCAAGGGCTCTTGAGGATTTTGAAAAGGAAGTCTTGGTACAACTTGAATCACAAAAGGATGACTTGAAAAATCAACTCCCTCCCAGAAACTTGCTGCACCAAGCAGGATTTGTTGTTCACCTTTTTCAAAACGTTTCTTAAGCTGATGAACATCCCCATTTTTATACTGGGCCAAGTGGCTAACTGGAAGTAAATCCGATACTGCTAGAAGCATGTCTTTAGCAGTAAAGAGAACTAAAATCGGTTGCTGGAAATCTTGAACATCCATCAGCAAATCAGCTACCTCTTGAGCATAAACTTCTAAGGAGGTTTCTGTTACCAGGGGAAAATCTTTGACCAAGACTACTTCTTGATCCTGTTTTTCCCGAGCTTCAATCTTGACAAATTTGGCTTCAGGATAGCCTAACAGGTCTGCCAAAGAAACTCTCTGACTAATCTCAAGAGTAGCCGACACTCCCAAGACTTGACATGAATTAGGTACTAAAGAAGATAGGAGAATACGACCTGATTTTGTAGAAGAAATCTGAATTTTCTTTTGACTCGTTTCAATTGCTTCAAGCCAGTAATCTCGGTCAGCTGTAAAATAGCGAACCAACTCCTCAAAGCCTTCTACCTCTAATTCTGAAAAATATTGATGGAGATTGACCAGAGAATCTAAGATATTTTTCCTAGATTTTCCAGACTGAAATTGTTCAATCAAGTAGAAGCACTCAAAGCGAATACTTTCTAATATTCGTTGTTGAATCCTGTTTTCTTCTCCTACTAAAGCCTTATCAAGCAATTCGATAATAGACTGGATATCATAAGTCTCTTGAAGCAGATTTTCTAGAGCTAACAAAATCTTTTGAACTTCATCAATAATCAATAAACGGTCACTGACAAATTCAGGATTATCTTCAAGTCTGGTTACAAGATAGGCATGATTGGTCACTAAAAGCTTGCAGATTTGTGCCCTTTCTTGACTACGTTTCCAAAAATCTTCCGTCACAAATAAGCTTTGAGATGATAAATTTCCGTCATGACGAAGGTCTGTCAGAAAATGTTGGTAACGGTAGAGTTGCCCGATTTCATCCAAATCTCCTGTCTCTGTCTCAGTTAGCCAGACCAAGAGTTGCATTTTAAAGCGTCTAAATAAGCGATTTTCATCATTTTCCTGCAAGGAACGATAAAAGGCATCCAACTTCAGATAATTGTGTGGTCCCTTTAAACTATGAATATCTATATGGAACACTTCCTTGAGGCGTTTACCTTCTTCTTCCATGATCTGATTTTGAAGAATCTTTGTCGGAACACTAAGAACAATTTGATGCTCTTTGGCTTGAGATAAAGCGGGTAAGAGATAGCCATAGGTTTTCCCAATTCCAGTCGGTGCTTGAATCAAAGAGACAGGCTCATCTTTCAATAGCAAGCCAACCTCTTTAGCAAAACTTTCTTGTCGTTCCCTCACTTCAAGGTTCAACAAAGAAATATTTTTAGAAAAATCCTGAGATAGTTTTCGTGACTCCAGGGGAACTCCAGTTTTCTTGAAATATAGTCCTTGAACTTCAACCAAGTCTGGAGAACTAAGGATAGATTGGTTTCGAAAAATTTCCTCAATAACCATGTAGGACTCGTATAGGAGGGCATCAGCCATTTTCAGCAAGCGTTCCAAGAGTCCTTTAGGAAGTTGGGCCATCTTTTCTCGTAAAAAAAGAAGTAATTCCGCTGTAGCTTGGGCATCTGAAAGGGCTGTGTGAGCATGTTTTAGAGGAATTCCTAATTCTCGACACAATATCGGCAAACTATATTTTTCCAGTTCAGGGAAAAAGACCTGGGCCAATTCGACCGTGTCAACACGAGGATTTCTTAGCTCATAGCCTTCAAAAAATAAATTTTCCGCCAAGAGATTGGCATCAAACTGAACATTATGGGCTACAAAAATCCCATCCTCCACCAAGTCAAAGATTTTTCTAGCAACTTGCGAAAAATCAGGTGCTTGCGCCAGACGTTGGTCAGTCAGTCCTGTCAGTTCTTTGATATGACCATCCAAAGGTTCATGTGGATTGACATCCGTCGTATAGTGATCGACGATTTTTCCGTCCTCAATCACAACAATTCCCACTTGGATAATTTTAGCCTTACTACCTGTGCTAGTTGCCTCTAAATCAACCACAACATAGCGATTACCAATCGTTTTCATTATAAAAAATTATACCAAAAAAAGGGCCATTTGGCACCTGCAAACATAAGATAATTTTCAAACTCGAGAAGGTTACTTGTATTAAAAATTCCAGCAAACAGAGCATCCTAGCCTACTTATTTTTTGAAAATATTGGAGAATAAGAAAAATTGAGAGAAGAAATGTTTGCATCTTCCTTCTCTCAACGAATCATTTACTTTATTTAACCATGTCAGGATCGTAGTCATAAAATCCTGTATCAAGGAAACGGTTTTTAGGGTGAAGTTTACGAACTTCTTCATCCAGCAAGAAAGCTTGGTCATGGCTAAAGTTACCCTCTTGAATCAAACTGCGCGCTTGGATAAAGAGTTTTGCAATCTCAACAAAGTTCTGACCTGGAGTGTAGAGCCCTTCTAGTTTCCAGTGAGTGAAACCATGCTCCACCAATTCTGTCAATTTGGTCATCAAATCAAGGTCATTGTTGGCAAAGATGTGGGTCCCATGATTGTCTTCAAAAATGGAATAGTGGCTCTCTGGGTCACTCGGTTCAGCCAAGAAGAGATCACGTTTACGCGTCTTTTCATCATCGATATGCGTAAAGTTATAGTAGTTTTGCAAGAGTGGACGTTTAGAATGGTGAATAACACTAGCACCATAAACCAAAACTTCAGCAGGAATTTCCAAAATCTCAGGCATCTTGAAGAGCTCAGCAGATGGAATTTCACGCGCCAAAACAGCCTCAGATGCGCCAGCCTTTTGTCCCCAGAAGTTAATCTGGCGACTGCTAGTTACCATAGTCGAAGCATCGTAGATGGTCTTAAAGGAATAACCATCACGGTTGACCACGTAAAAGACACCTGCATCCCCAATCGTAATGTAGTCTGTCTTGATTTCTTCCAAGAAATCGAGGAAAGGTTTGATACGATCCATCATATCTTGGTGCATGAGGGCATTGACTGCAACAATCAATTCCTTACCAGCTTTGTGAACCACCTTAGCGATTTCACGCAATTGGTCATGACTAAAGGTTGTTGGCAGACGAAGGCCAAAATCTTTCTCACCAACATAGATACGGTCTACGCCAGCCTCGAGCAGTTGTTCAACTTGTTCAATACTTTCAGCAGTTGCTGTAATGATAATCTTTTCCATAAGAAAAATTATACCACATTTCTGGAAAATCAGCCATTCTTTAAAAATGAAAAGGGACTTTATTCTTATTGTAACCTTTCTGTAATAATTCTCTGCTGAAAAAATGATAAAATAGGTATGTACTGTTAAGGAGAGAATAATGCCCGTAAGAAAATTACAATCCTATGAGGTAGACTATCAAGAAGAATTAAGCCAGCAGGTTCCTCGCTATCAAGATTATACACCTGAAGCACAATCTGATGCCAATCTCAAGGAAATCCTATTTTTTGTTAATATCGCTGTTTTTTGTATCTGTATTGCTATCTTTAGTTTTATCTTTTTAGCATTAAAATTATCAACTGCTCTTGCCTTTGCCGCAGCAATCGGATCCAGCTTACTTGTTTTAAAAGTTCAACGGTCTATTATCAAACGAAAACGTAGAAGATAAATCCAAAATATCGCCCCAACTGGAGCGATATTTTTATTTTTTCTTTTTAGATGGTGTGTGGATGGCTATCTTCACTTCAAAGATTGTTCCCTTTGGTTTATTATCTTTAACAGTAATGGTTCCTTTTAGGGCATCTACAATTTGCTTGGCTAAGGATAATCCTAAACCAAAGCCACCTTTTTGACGAGTTCTAGCCTTGTCCACTCGATAAAAGCGGTCAAAAATTTTCTTCTTATCTTCTGAGGAAATACCAACTCCGTTATCCGAAACCAGTAAATACAGATTACGATCAGTCGCTGAAATCACAAAATCAATTTCACCATCCTCTTCAGTATACTTGACAGCATTATCAAATAGGATGGTCATCAGTTGTTTCAAAAGGAGCTGATCTGTGACAATCGTTCGATGGATACGATTTTCAAAACGGAAGACACGGTCATTTTCCGAAGCAATCATCTCATAATTTGTGAAAGTTGTATTAAAAAAGCTAGTTGGAACTTCTCCAAGTTCTGGCTTAATCCCATCATCTCTACGTGCTAAGTTCAGCAAGTTTGTCGTCAAAAACCGCATATTTCGGACTTCTTCCAAACTAGATGCAATGCTTTCGCTCACATCCATAATGGTAGCTTCTGGCTTACGGAAAAGGGTTTCTAAGCGATTTTGCAAAACAGCAAGTGGAGTTCGTAACTCATGACTGGCATTTTCCACAAAGGACTGTTGCTTCTGCATGCTCTCAAGCAGGGGCCGAACACTGACCCTAGCTAGATAGAGACTGGCAAGCAAAGACAGAATCCAGAAACTTGCCATCACAACCACAATCAATCGCTCATGCTTTTGACTAGCTTGCTCCAACTGACTGGTATTAATCAAGACAGCCGCATACTTGATATTGGTTGAAACAGAACTGATATTGGTTTCCATCAAAATCATGCGATAGATTTCTTCCTGTCCATAGCTATTAAAAACCTGAATCTGGTAGATATGTCCTAGTTCTTTTTTCTCTAACTTAATCTTATCCAATCCCAAAAATCTATTTCCAGAAAGGAGCTGAGTGAAATTCTTATCAAAAAGAATAACCTCTGTATTGGAACTAACATTGGGTTTTACATCAGTCTTACTAGTATCTGTAGCCGCATTCTCCAAATCTTTAATCTCTTCTGTCGCCCTATTTAACGCCAACTGAATAACTGCCTGAGGATTGTTGCTCAAGCCATGAAGCTTATCATCCACCGAAGTATAGAGACTCGAATGCATGACCTGCAAAATAATCAAGGTCATGGTGGAGAAAATCAGAGTGAAGACACCAAAGTTGCGGATAAAATAACTAAAGTCATCCGCATACCATGTTTTTTTTAGTTTACTGAACATCTTTTAAAATATACCCAACACTGCGCAAGGTTTGCAAATTCTCTGCAAAAGTGGTTTCTTTTAATTTCTTACGGACTTTTGAAACATAAACTTCTACAACTGAAATCGTTGTGTCACTATCAAATCCCCATAGACGATCAAAAATCTGAGTCTTAGGCAAAATAACATTTTGATTTTGAAGAAAATAAACCAGTAAATCGAACTCTTTCCCCAGCAATTCGACTGGATTATCTTCAACCTTAACGGTATTTGTTGACAAATTAACTACAATATTTCCATAAGTCAAGGTATTTTCATTAAACTTACCTGAACGTTTGAGAAGGGCTTGAATCCGCATTTTGAGTTCTTCTAGGTAGAAAGGTTTGGTCAGATAATCATCTGCTCCTAGTTCAAAACCATGTCCCTTGTCATCCAAACTTTCCTTGGCAGTCATGATCAGAACTGGAGTCGTAATTCCCTTTTCACGCAATTCTTTCAAGACTTGGAAGCCATTTTTTTCAGGTAACATTAAATCGAGCAAAATCAAGTCATAGACGCCACTTTCAGCTTCGTAGAGACCTTCTTCCCCATCAAATACCTGCATGACATCTGCAAAATCGTCTAAAAAGTCAAATACTGAATTTGACAGGCCTAGGTCATCCTCAACTAATAAAATTTTTATCATGAGAAACTCCTCCTTATTAGAACCATTATACCAAATTTGCCTTAAAAAAAACTCAACTCCCTCTTACTTTAAGAGAGAAAGTTGAGTTTTTATTATTTTACGAATGTTTAAGCTTTCCCATATGGAAGAACGACTGCTTCCACTACAGCTTTTTCACGGTTAATCAAGTCAACACGCGCTGCAATTTCCTTGATTCCCATACCGATGTTACGGCTGAGAGCAAGGTCAGAAAGTTGTGGCTCAAAGAATTCCTTGTATTCTACAAAGCGTTGCTGAGTCTTAAATACGTGAGCAGGAAGAATAACAAAACTATCAAAGCTCATATCTCCTCCAAGAGCTGCCTTAATCCAATCCCAGTTTTCACGCGCCCAAGACCAAGCTGTTTCCTGAGTTGCTTGATGAGATAGGAAATGATTATACCAAGCTGACAAGTCTTGTGGTTTAACCACAAATTTGTCCTTCCAAGAAGCAATCAAGGTTTGGATATTGTCCGCATCTTTACTGTAGGCAAGAGCTCCTGCTAACTGGCGTTTAAAAACAGCATCTGTTGCGTGAGTATAAGTATCAAGATAAAGTGCTAACAAATCTTTGGTCTCGTGATGTTTCATTTCATTGATTAGGACTTGGGAACGAATTGCTGCTGGAAGTCCTGCAAGCTGATCCTTGTGAGCCGCGAAGATTTGGCTAGCGACTTGGCTAGCTTCTGAATCATTTGAGCGAATCATCATGGAAATGGTCAACTGACGAACCAATTCGTCTTCATCTGATTCACCATCTTTAGCTTCAAAACCAAGACGGTCATAGTTATGACGAGCCAATTTAGCAACCAGACTGTTAAAGACTTTCTCAGTTTCTGTACCTTCATCGATAAAGCGCTCAAGGGCAGAAATCACTTGAGAAACAGCTGAAACGACAAGGTAAGATTCTTCTTTAGCAAGTTTATCAAGGACTGGGAGCAAGTCAGCATAAGAAATGTGCCCCGCTTCAGCAAGCAAACGACGTTCTTGAACGATTTGAAGTTTACTTGTGTTATCAAGCTCAACTAGGTCAGCAAGAACAGCATCTAACAAGTCTCCTTGATAGTCTGTAATATAGTGGGCTGTATTTTCAGTATTGAAACGAAGAGCTCCATCATTTTCAGCAAGAAGGGCTGCGTAGCCAGGAATTTCGATGCTTTCAGTTTCGAGTGTATCAGGCAAGCCTTTCCAGTTACTATTGAGTGGCACAACCCAGAGACGGTTTTTGTCTTCGTGCTCACCGATAAAGAATTGTTTTTGTGAAATCTTCAAGACATCATTTTCAACTTTGACAGTGAGAACTGGATAACCAGGTTGTTCCAACCAAGAATCCATGAAGGCTGCGACATCACGTCCAGACGCTTGACCAAGAGCATCCCAAAGGTCACGACCAATGGTATTGCTGTATTGATGTTTTTCAAAGTAAGCGTGCAAACCTTTAGCGAAATCAGCATCTCCTAGCCAACGACGAAGCATGTGCATGAGACGGCTTCCTTTGGCATAGACGATAGCTCCGTCAAAGAGCGTATTGATTTCATCTGGATGTTTAACTTCGACGTGAACAGACTGAACACCATCAGTCGCATCACGTTTCAAGGCAGACGGAACACCACCTGTTTGGAAATCTTCAAAGATATTCCAGCTTGGTTCAATAGCATCTACACAGACGTACTCCATCATGTTAGCAAAGCTTTCATTGAGCCAAAGATCATCCCACCATTTCATAGTTACCAGGTTACCAAACCATTGGTGAGCCAATTCATGTGCCACAACAAGGGCAACTTGTTGACGGCTAGCAAAGGTTGAGTTTTCATCCACAACCAAGTAAACTTCGCGGTAAGTTACGAGACCCCAGTTTTCCATAGCACCTGATGAAAAATCAGGGAGGGCGATATGAAGAGATTGAGGAATTGGGTACTTAACTCCATAGTAATCTTCGTAAAACTCGATAGAGCGAACAGCGATGTCCAGTGAGAAATCAAGGTTAGATAGTGGGTGGGCTTTGGTTGAGTAGACACCTACAAGGGTACCGTTTTTAGTTTTAGCCGTTACACCTTGCAAATCACCAGCAACAAAGGCTAACAAGTAAGAAGACATGCGAGGTGTTGTCTCAAACTTCCAGATACCTGTTTCCTTACGTTTCTCAACATCGATTTCTGGCATATTAGACAAGGCCAATTCACCTTCTGCTTGGTCAAAACGTAAAGAGAGGTCAAAAGTTGCTTTAGCTTCTGGCTCATCCACACATGGGAAGGCTTCGCGCGCAAAATGGCTCTCGAACTGAGTAGACAAGACTTCCTTCTTGACACCATCAACTGTGTAGTATGAAGGGTAAATTCCTGTCATATTGTCTGTGATTTTTCCTGAAAAAGTAATAACCAATTCAACTTGACCAGCCTCAGCCAATTCGATATGAAGAGCTTCATTGTCATGGTCAACTGTGAATGGACGAGCTTCCCCTGCAACTTCTACAGAAGCGATTTCCAAGTCTTTTTGGTGAAGGGAAATACGGTCACTCTGTGCTTGACCAGCGATGGTCACCTTCCCTGAAAACGTCTTGGTCTCACGACTCAAGTCTAAAAATAAATCATAATGTTCAGGAACAAATTGCTTAATAAAATGTTCAACTGCTTGCATAGTTTTCTCCTATTCTAAGTTTAAGAGCTAGAGCTCTTCTTCAAACAAACTTATTATATCATGTTTTGCCTGAGAAAAAAGGATTGGACGGTGATTTCCAAAACTTTCTTCCGTCTAACAGTCTACAGTGGGTAGACCTTGCGAAATTCTTCTAAAACAACCTTGCTTTCAGGTGTAAAAGTCAGTCCTGCTTCACCCAAACAGTCTGTGAAAAAGTCCTCATGAACCTGACGCCAATAGGCTAGGGATTTGTCTCCTTCCCCTTCCTTAAATGCATGTTGAGCAGAAACTTGATTGAAGGGCTGGACAGAAACCTTTGTAATTTCGATAATACAGACAGCCCGATCTTGGCTATCTAAAATGATATCGAAGGTGCCTTCTTGCGGAAGAAGTTCGCTTTCTAGTGCGTAGAGAGCATAGGCTGATGCTGTTGCTGTTTTTTCGCCTTTTAAAACCAAATCTGCCAAGAGATCGGCTTCCACTCCAAAAGCCCAAGCATCTATCTCATCTCCGATAGAAGGGTTGATTTGCTTATAGACATTCCACATTTCTTGCGGTGTCATGGGTGCTCCTTTGTAATTTTTTACTTTCTTCTTTTATGTGTTTAAGATGATCTGGATGGTCAATTTCTAAATCAAAAATCTCTAGAATAGAACTGTAGTGAATAATGCACTTGATACTCAACTGATTCATTTTTTGTATGAAAGAATCATTCAGATAGCCTGCTACAGCAAAGTCAATCTTTTTCATCCTTGCTTTATCCTGCATATCTCTTAGCATATCTAACATAATTGGACTTTCCATATCATGCCATTGACTGTTTCTCACAGTGGCAAAAATAAAAGAAGTCAAATCATTCATTCCAACTACAATCTTTGAAATGCCCGTTTCCAGTATCCTATCTAAGTCAAAATACGCTGACGGCAATTCAATCATTGTGCCGATTTTCCCAGTAAAACCCTGCTGACGCAATACTGTAATAGCTTGCTTTAACTGCTCAGCATCATTGACAAAAGGAAAGATAATAGATAGATTGGGATTATTTTGATAAACTTCTGTAACGACATGTGCTTCAGCCTGAAATTCATCCGGACACGCCAGCAAACGCCTAGTTCCTCTATATCCAAATAAGGGATGATTTTCATCAAAATACTCTTTAGTCCCCTTTAGACAATTAGCTTCTGTATTCGTTAATTCAGAAAAACGATACCATACCTCTTCATCTGAGTACAAGAAGCAAATAGTGTTTAGATAATCTTTTACAAATTCCTGACAACTTGGTAACAGGATGTTTTGGTTGATCTCTCTCGACAAATACTCCCCACGAATCATTCCAATGTGGTGAAATAGTTGTGGGTAAACTTTTTCAAGAATTTTTTCTCCACTAAGGGCAAGTTGGTTTCTCATCATTCACCTTCCAATTCATGTAAGAAGTCTTGTCCAGTTCTGGAAATCCTAATAATTCAGTCTTAACCTTCAAGACTAATGGCGATGCATTTTCTTCTGTGATTTTTTGAATATCCATCCAAACATATCCCAGCGAATCATTCGCACCATCAGATACAGCTTCCGAAATCGTAACTTGAGGTGCCTCCTCATTCATTTCAACATCATACAAGGCCATGACATGGTGAACCATAACATTTTTTAATTCTTCCCTGACAAAAATATCGTAGATTCGAGGATTGGAGTAGCTTCTAACAGCATATCCCGTCTCTTCCATAACTTCTCTAGTCAGCGTTTCCGTCAGTCCTTCACCAAGTTGCTGTCTGCCTCCAGGTAGATCATACCGATGTCGATAAGGGCCTCTCGTTTTTTCAATGCAGAGTAACTTCCCATTTTCAAAGCAAACAGCGTAGACTCCAAAGTGTCTTTTGATTTCCATCAGATCCTCCTACTTCAAAGACCATCCGCCATCTATTGTCAGAATTTGTCCTTGCATGGCACTCGCTTTCCCACTTGCTAAGAAAAGGCTAATCTCTGCTATTTCCTCTGGCTCAATCCAGCGCTTGATTGGTGTTTCACTATCAACCCAGTCAGCCAATCCACCTGGCTCAAAGTCCGCAGCAGTCATAGCTGTCTTGACTGCTCCCGGAGCGATACCAAAGATCTGAATCCCAGCTCCAGCATAGTCTAGAGCCAACTGCTTGGTAAATCCAGCCAAAGCATGCTTAGATGAAGTATAGGCGTGTCCACCGCCACCTGCTAGGCTAGAAGCAATGGAGCACATATTGATAATGATTCCTTTTTTATTCTCCAGCATTTGTGTCAAATAATGCCGAGTCAACTCTACTGGAGTCACGTAGTTGATTTCAAAAATCTCTTGAATTTCCTGCGCTGATTGTTCCAATAGGGGTTTGTAATCATCCAAAACTCCAGCAGTATTGCACAAAACATCAACCTGAGGACACCAATCAAAAATAGGCTCCAAGTTCAAGGTCAAATCTCTCTGTAAAAAGTGGAAATCACCCTCTAAGAGTGGATTTTCACCTTGGTCAACTCCATAAACTTGATAGTCCTTCTCTAAAAAAAGTCGAGCCTGAGCCAGGCCGATCCCTGAACTCACTCCCGTAATCAATACACGTCTAGTCATGCACTTCTACCCAATCCGTCGCCAAAACATCACAAGGTGTCGGACTCCACATGGAAAAACCTTCTCCCTCCCCAGAAACGTTGATTAGGAAATAAGGTGTCACTTCAAGTGCAACCCCATTTTGCTCGATGGTGTCAAAAAGTTGGACATAGTTTTCAGCACCTCCCCAACCAGTACGTACATATTTTTTCTTAGCCTTTAATCCAGGCAGGATCTCTTCAAATGTCATGTTTTTCTCCTTTAATATCAATAATTCTCCCCTTCATTATAACAAAAAAACCGCTTTAAAACGGCTTTTTGACTGTGATTTATTTACATCTGCTTCTACTTACGGCAAATTATTCCCTGCTGCAAGATAAATTTCATACCATTCTTTTCTTGTTAAGCTAAAGTTTGCCGCTTGGCTAACTTCTCTCAAGTGATTAGGATTTGTGGTACCTACGACTGCCTGCATTTTTGCTGGATAACGCAATATCCAAGAAATGGCAATAGTTGAAGAGGTTACTCCATATTTAATAGCTAAACGATCAAGTACTTGATTTAAAGCTTGAAATTTCTCATTTCCAACAAAATTCCCTTTAAAATACCCAAATTGTAAGACAGACCATGCTTGAATGACCACATCGTGTAATTTGCAATATTCAAAAATGCTGCCATCTCGCATAGCTGCTTGACTATCTTCCATATTAACATGAAAACCTGATTCGAATCCTGGTGTAAAAGTCGCACTCAATTGTAGCTGATTAACAGCTAACGGCTGCTTGACATCTTTTTTAAGCAACTCCATCATCATAGGATTTTGATTAGAAACTCCAAAATTTCGAACCTTACCTTGTTTATAAAGGAGATCAAAGGCTTCTGCTACTTGGTCAGATTCCATCAAAGCATCTGGTCGATGAAGGAGCAAGCTATCTAGATGATCTATCTTCAATCTTTGCAAAATTCCGTCAACTGATTTTATAATATAGTCCTTAGAAAAATCAAAATAGGTAAATTCTTCAATGCGAATTCCACATTTTGACTGAATCCACATCTCTTCTCTTAAATCTTGACGATTTTTTAGGACAAGACCTAACAGTTCTTCACAACGACCACGACCATAAATATCAGCCAAGTCAAAAGCATTGATTCCAACAGACAGTGCTGTTTCTACAAGCTCTTCAACTTCTTTTACAGACTTATCTTCTATTCTCATCATTCCGAGAACAATTTCTGATAATTCTTTGTCACCTTGACCAAGAGTTATGTATCTCATCAAATTTTTCTCCTTTGATTCTACATTCTTCAATTAATTATAACAAAAAACCGCTTTGCAACGGCTTTTTGACTATATTTCACTCCATGTTATCTTCTTAAACCCACGGAACAAGAGAAAAATACCAATAAAAAGAACAGCTAAAGGAATGAATTTTGTAAGGAAAACATTTGAAATTCCCATCCACTCATAGTAACGAAGCAGAGAACCTACCACAAGATGGGCAACAATCATACTGACAAAGGGACGAAAGACCGCTTCTTTCCAATTCCAAATACTGATGACTAGAGAAAGCGTAAAAACAAGGAAACTATCCCAGGGAGCAGGAAGATAAAAGGCTCCTTCTTGTATAAAACTTCCCATTCCTACATATCCTAGAACGACTAGCAGAACAAGAATTCCAACGACAATATAAGTGCCAATTTTCATCTTAGGAGAATCTTGGACTAGCCCCCAACGTAAGATTGTGGCCACAAGTCCAAATCCAATCAGAAAAAGAAGAAGTTGCCCTAAAAATGTGAGCAAATTGACTGTTAAGAGAGAACCTTTAGAAAAATCACTTAGTAGTTGATAATAACGTAATACCGCTAGGACAAGAATTGGCGTCAAAAGGGACTCCTTGGTAGAACTGCGAGGTGCTTCCTTGAGCATCTCTTTCATTATTTTTTTAGGATTCTTACCTAGATAATCCTCTGCACTCATGCCATCTCGTTCTGCTTCTGAGAAATCTAGCATCATCAAATAGATCTGCTCTCTGAGGTAGTCCTCATCATAGAGAAATCCAGCAAGATTAAAACTATCCCACAGTTCCTCAAAATACTGCTAATTGTCCTCAGAAAACTGATGCAACAAAGCGCTTGTTTCTTCATAATATTTCATTTTCGTCATGGTTTACCCTCCATTCTTAATTCCTTCTACTTTTTGACTCAAATCGTCCCATTGTTGCCAAAAGACCGAAACACGCTCTTCTCCTTCTTTCGTTAACGAAAAATACTTCCGATCTGGACCATCTGGCGACGGGCGCATATCGCCTCTTATCCATTGATTTTTTTCTAACTTTTGCAACAAAGGATAAATAGTTCCTGGAACTATAGTGTCAAATCCAGCCTCTCGCAAAGTCTGAACTAACTCATAACCATACCGCTCTTTTTGACCAATCATATCCAAGACACAACCTTCAAGAACACCTTTTAATAGTTGAGTTTCCTTCATCCCTTCCCCCTTCTATCTATTTTGTAATACCTACTAGTAGATTCATCTATAGTATACTACTTCTAGACTAGTTTGTAAAGCATAATAGTTAAATAAAAAACAGAACTAGCATGAACTAGTCCTGTATACTTTTACCCAATCACACTTCCATTCGGTACAGCTGGATCAACTGTGAGAAGGGTTAATTTCCCATCATGTTCAGCTGAGAGAATCATCCCTTGGCTGACATATTTCTTCATCATTTTACGAGGTTTGAGGTTAGCAACGATTTGGACTTTCTTGCCGACCAATTCTTGTTCGTTTGGATAGAATTTTGCAATTCCTGAGAGAATTTGACGATCTTCTCCATCACCAGCATCCAAGCGGAATTGAAGCAACTTATCTGAACCTTCTACTTTAGACACTTCTTTGACTTCTGCGACACGGATTTCGACCTTGTCAAAGTCTTCAAACTTGATTTCTTCCTTATTGAGTTTGAGTTCAACTTCGTCTGGATTCCATTCTTTTTCGACTGCTGGTTTGTTACCTTCCATTTGTTCCTTGATATAGGCGATTTCTTCTTCCATATCCAAACGTGGGAAGATTGGTGTTCCTTTGGCAACGACAGTGACACCTGCAGGAAAGTCAGCCAAGCTCAAGTTCTCAAGGCTAGCAACTTCTGCTAAACCAAGTTGAGTCAAAACTGCACGACTGGTTTCCATCATAAATGGCTCAATCAAGTGAGCAACGACGCGAAGGCTGGCTGCCAAGTGGCTCATAACACTTGCCAATTGATCGCGTAGTGCTTCATCCTTTGCCAATACCCATGGAGCTGTCTCGTCTATGTATTTGTTAGTACGAGAGATAAGGGTCCAGACTGCTTCAAGTGCACGTGGGTAGTCAACTGCTTCCATGTAGGTTTGGTAGTCAGCGATTGATTGTTCTGCAACGTCAGCAAGAGCATGGTCAAACTCTGTTACACCTTCTACATAGGCAGGGACTTGCCCGTCAAAGTACTTATTAATCATAGAAACCGTACGGTTGAGGAGGTTTCCAAGGTCATTGGCCAATTCGTAGTTGATACGGCCTACATAGTCTTCAGGAGTGAAGGTTCCGTCTGAACCAACTGGAAGGCTACGCATGAGGTAGTAACGAAGTGGATCTAGACCATAACGTTCTACCAACATTTCAGGGTAAACGACATTCCCTTTAGATTTAGACATTTTGCCGTCTTTCATGACGAACCAACCGTGAGCAATCAAACGATCTGGCAATTTGATATCTAACATCATAAGAAGGATTGGCCAGTAGATTGAGTGGAAACGAAGGATGTCTTTTCCTACCATGTGGAAGACTGTTCCATTCCAGAATTTGTCAAAGTTACCATGTTCATCTTGACCGTAGCCAAGAGCTGTCGCATAGTTAAGAAGGGCATCAATCCAAACATAGACAACGTGTTTTGGATTAGATGGCACTGGCACACCCCATGTAAAGGTTGTACGAGAAACTGCCAAATCTTCCAAACCTGGCTCGATGAAGTTACGAAGCATTTCATTCAGACGACCATCTGGAGTGATAAATTCAGGATGAGCTTTGAAAAATTCTACTAGACGATCTTGGTACTTGCTAAGACGAAGGAAATAAGACTCTTCAGATACCCATTCCACTTCGTGACCTGATGGAGCGATACCACCAGTCACATTTCCAGCTTCGTCACGGAATACTTCTGCAAGCTGGCTTTCTGTAAAGAATTCCTCATCTGATACTGAATACCAGCCAGAGTATTCACCTAAATAGATGTCATCTTGAGCCAGCAAGCGTTCAAAGACTTGTGCGACAACTTTTTCATGGTAGTCATCAGTTGTACGGATGAATTTATCGTATGAGATATCGAGTAATTGCCAGAGTTCTTTAACTCCAACTGCCATCCCATCAACATAAACTTGAGGTGTGATACCAGCTTCTTCAGCTTTCTGCTGGATTTTCTGACCATGTTCATCAAGACCTGTCAAATAAAAGACATCGTAGCCCATCAGGCGTTTATAACGTGCTAGGACATCACAAGCGATGGTTGTGTAGGCAGAACCGATATGAAGTTTACCAGATGGGTAGTAAATCGGCGTTGTAATATAAAAATTCTTTTCAGACATAATTTTTCCTTTCCAGGCAAATGAAACCTGTTTTTCTAACACTTCATTATATCACATTTTTAAGGATTTTCGATAGGGAAATCCATACAAAAACAAGATAGACAAGTGTCCATCTTGTTGATCTTATTCATAACGAAGGGCTTCGATTGGATCAAGTTTCGATGCCTTGTTGGCTGGCAAGACTCCAAAAACGATACCCACACTAGCCGAAACTGCAAGACTAAATAGGGCAACTGGAATTGATACTCCCACTTCTATACCCGCAATCAAACCTTGCAAAAGTAGACCAGCTATAGCTGTTAAGCCTGTCGCAATGGTTAGACCAATAACTCCACCAAGCAAGGTCAAAATCATGGATTCAATCAAAAACTGGATTAAAATATTGGCACGCGTTGCACCCAAAGCCTTACGGAGACCAATCTCACGAGTACGCTCTGTCACCGAAACCAGCATGATGTTCATAACACCAGTCCCCCCAACAAAAAGGGAAATTCCTGCAATGGCACTAATAATCGTAGTTATAAAGCCGAACAATTGTTGTACTTCTTGGAAGGCTGCAGTCGCATCTGCCACCTGATACTCCCCTTGCTGAATACCAGCAATTTCGGTCAATTTTCTAGCTAATTCTGGTCCCACAGTTGGTGTCAAACTGGTATCATTAACCCGGAAGACAATATCAGAAATCTCATCCATATTGAAGTTGTTGGCAAGAGAAATATTAGTCGTAATCGGAAGTCCACCAATACCAAAAGTCTTGGCAGTCTTGGCCTCATCGCTGGTATAGACACCAATGACACGATAGCTAAAGCCACCAACATCTATAACCTGGTTAACAGCTTCTTGAGCAGATCCAAACAGACTATTAGCAAGTTCTTGGTCTAGTAAAATGACACTGGCCACATCTTTATAATCCTGAGCTATAAGACTTCGGCCTGCAACAATTTCATTTTCAACCGCCTTCATGTAGGTAATATTCCCACCCGTCAAGCTAGCGCGCTCCACTTTTTTATCTTTATAAGATAAGGTGGTATTCGTTGAGTTGGTTACATAGTAACTATCTACCCCCTTCAGTTTAGCCGCCTCCCTGACCCAAGACTCTTGTGGTTTTGGTGGTTCAACAGGAACTTCCTCTTCTTTCCCAGAAACTGTCAAAGCCGATTGTTTTTGGGTAAAAGAACCGTCTTTACTTTTAATAGGCGAGAAAAAGACATGAATATTCTTCTGTGACTTGGTCATGTTTTTATTGACCTGACGAGACATGGAATCCCCCAGAGCCATAATCACAACAACTGATGAAACACCAATGATAATCCCTATCATAGTAAGAAAAGAGCGCATCTTATGTGCCATGATAGACGAAAAGGCAAATTTCAGATTCTGCATCTTAGTTTTCCTCCTTTTCTAACTGCGCACTGTCAGACGAAATAACTCCATCTCGAATGACAATCTGGCGTTTGGCATAAGCAGCGATTTCAGGCTCATGCGTTACCATGATAATAGTTTTTCCTTCTTTATTTAGTTCAACCAATAGTTGCATGATTTGGTTACCTGTTTTGGTATCCAAGG
Source organism: Streptococcus mitis (assembly GCF_019929545.1). Lineage (GTDB taxonomy): Bacteria > Bacillota > Bacilli > Lactobacillales > Streptococcaceae > Streptococcus > Streptococcus mitis_BU. The sequence continues at coordinate 20,963 of NZ_JAHZPT010000009.1, read as the reverse complement.
CTCCTGTCGGTTCGTCCGCTAGGATAATAGAAGGATTGTTTACCAAGGCACGCGCGATGGCTACACGTTGCTTTTGACCACCAGATAATTCCGAAGGCAAATGATGACTACGTTCTGTCAATTCAACCTTGTCTAAATACTCCTCAGCTAACTTGCGACGTTTTGAAGCCGAAACTCCCGCGTAAATCAAGGGCAATTCTACGTTTTGCAGAGCGTTAAGTTTAGATAGAAGAAAAAACTGCTGAAAGACAAAACCGATTTGTTGATTGCGGACCTTGGCTAGTTGTTTTTCACCAAGTCCAGCTACTTCTTGGCCTTCAAGATAATATTCTCCACTGGTTGGTGTATCCAACATACCAATCGTATTCATGAGAGTAGACTTACCCGAACCAGATGGTCCCATGATGGCAACAAATTCACCCTCATTCACTTCTAGGTTGATATTTTTGAGAACCTGCAGTTCTTGGTCACCGTTACGGTAGCTTCTGCAGATATTTTTTAGACTAATTAGTTGCTTCATCAGCCTTCACCTCTTTTCCTTCCTCTAGAGAAGACGTTGGGTTACTGATGACCTTGACTCCATTTGTCAGACCTGAAGTGATTTCTTGGTTGTCTGCATCAGCATTGCCCAAACCAACTTCCACTTTCTTGGCCTTTTTCTGCTCGTCAAGCACCCAGACATAGTTCTTATCATTTTCAGTCACAACACTTGTTAGAGGAACCAAAATGGCTTTACTCTTATTCTTAACCTCAACACTTACTGAGAATCCTTGTTTCAAATCACCGATTTCACTTGTAACATCGATGGTATATGGATATTTAGAACCAGAATTACCACCTGTTGCGGCAGTAGCTGCACTTGCTGCTTCACCACTAGTTTTAGGATAGTCAGAGATATAGCTAATCTTACCTGTCCAGCTCTTATCTTGGTAAACTTTAGAAGTAAAGGTTACTTCTTGTCCTACAGAGAGGTTGGCAAGGTTATATTCAGATAGTTCACCCTTAACTTGCAAGTTTTCATTACTTACGACATGAACGACTACTTGACTAGCTCCTGTTGGAGATTTAGAAACATTGTGGTTGACTTCAACCACAGTTCCCTCCAGGGTACTGAGAACCGTCATGGCATCCAACTGACTTTGAGCCTTACTTAATTGCGCTTCTGCATCTGCACGAGCATCACGGGCATCACCTAGTTGTGCATCAATAGATGAAACTGCATTTCCTGAGACTGGAGCTGGAGTTTGCCCTGCAGCTCCTTCGCCTCCTGCTGGTGCTGGTAACTGTGGAGCCGGAGCTGAAGCGGCTTCATTTCGTGCTTGATTGAGTTCATTGATATGACGATCTGCCTTAGCTACTGCTCGGCTAGCTGAATCATAGGCCGCCTGGGCTTCTGAACTACTGTACTTGACTAAAGCCTGTCCTTCGCTGACCTTATCACCCACAGAAACAAGGATTTCATCTAAATCTCCCTTACTAGCATCAAAATAAACATATTGTTCATTTTTTGCTGTTACTGTCCCTGACAATAAAACAGAGGACGCCACGCTTCCTTCCTTGGCAACAACAAGATGAGTAGGCTCATCTTTTACAGCGGTCTGAGATGGTTGTCTAAAGAGCAAAATCCCCCCAGCACCTAATACAACTACACTTGCAGCACCGATTGCTGCATACAATTGCCACTTTTTAGCTTTACCATTCTTCTTCATAATGAAACTCCTTTTTGATTTAAAGTCCTTAACAATATTATATAAAAATTAGCAAATATAAACAATAACCTTTCAGAACGAAATAATGACATTTCAGGATTTGATTATTGTTCGGAATTTATTTTTATTACCGTTGTACTAGTTATATAATACACTTTATTTTTCCTTTTTGCAAGCCTTTTCTTTAATTTTTTTGAACGTAGCAGATTTTTGCAATCAGATAAAAAAAAAGATAGAATATGACTATCAAAAAATGACACTCTACTATTTCAAAGAGTATAAAGGAGTTTTAAATGAGAGAATATGATATCATTGCTATCGGTGGAGGTAGTGGAGGAATTGCTACCATGAACCGTGCTGGTGAACACGGAGCCAAAGCGGCCGTTATTGAGGAAAAGAAACTAGGTGGAACCTGCGTCAACGTCGGTTGTGTTCCTAAAAAAATCATGTGGTACGGGGCACAAATTGCTGAGACTTTCCATCAATTTGGAGAAGACTACGGCTTTAAGGCTACTGATCTTAACTTTGACTTTGCAACCCTACGTCGCAATCGTGAAGCTTACATCGATCGCGCTCGTTCTTCTTATGATGGCAGTTTTAAACGCAACGGTGTAGACTTGATTGAAGGTCATGCTGAATTTGTAGATTCTCATACTGTTAGCGTAAATGGTGAACTGATTCGCGCTAAACATATCGTGATTGCTACTGGTGCCCATCCAAGTATTCCAAATATTCCTGGTGCTGAGCTAGGTGGCTCTTCTGATGATGTATTTGCTTGGGAAGAATTGCCAGAGTCAGTTGCTATTCTAGGCGCTGGTTATATTGCCGTTGAATTGGCTGGCGTACTTCACACCTTTGGTGTCAAGACAGACCTCTTTGTTCGTCGTGATCGTCCTTTACGTGGTTTTGATTCTTACATCGTTGAAGGTCTGGTCAAGGAAATGGAAAGAACAAACTTACCACTTCACACTCACAAAGTCCCTGTCAAGTTAGAAAAAACTACTGATGGCATTACCATTCATTTCGAAGATGGTACTAGTCACACAGCTAGTCAAGTTATCTGGGCTACGGGTCGCCGTCCAAACGTTAAGGGCTTGCAACTTGAAAAAGCTGGAGTAACTCTGAACGAACGTGGCTTTATCCAAGTGGATGAATACCAAAATACTGTTGTTGAGGGAATCTACGCTTTAGGTGATGTAACAGGCGAAAAAGAACTGACTCCAGTTGCTATCAAGGCTGGACGTACTTTATCTGAACGTCTCTTTAACGGCAAAACAACTGCAAAAATGGACTACACAACTATTCCAACTGTTGTCTTTTCACACCCTGCTATCGGAACGGTTGGTTTGACAGAAGAGCAAGCTATTAAAGAATACGGTCAAGACCAAATCAAGGTTTACAAATCAAGCTTTACGTCTATGTACTCTGCTTGCACTGACAACCGTCAAGAAACACGTTTCAAATTGATCACAGCAGGTTCAGAAGAAAAAGTTGTCGGACTTCATGGAATTGGCTATGGTGTTGATGAAATGATTCAAGGATTTGCTGTTGCTATCAAAATGGGAGCAACCAAGGCAGACTTTGATGCAACTGTGGCGATTCACCCAACTGCATCTGAAGAATTTGTAACTATGCGTTAATCGAAACAAAAGAAGCTGATACAAATGTGTCTGCTTCTTTTTTAATGTCTTACAAATCTACAAAAAAATTATCCAACTTAACCAATAAGCAAAATCGGCCGTTACAGTCTTTGTTACCTTGTTTTAAAAAATTGGTTGACAATAATTACTCCACGAGTATAATAGTTACTATACATCAGAAAAGAGGTTAACTATTTTGAAAAAAGCTCACGTTTATGCTATCCCTGCTATTGGGGCTGCTCTCATTGCTGTTTTGGCACAAATCAGTCTTCCAATTGGACCTGTTCCCTTCACTCTGCAAAACTTTGCAATCGGCTTGATTGCTACTGTCTTCAGACCGAGAGAGGCTGTACTTTCTGTTGGACTCTATCTTCTTCTAGGTGCTATCGGTCTTCCTGTCTTTGCAGGAGGTGGAGCTGGTTTTCAGGCTTTAGTTGGCCCTACTGCAGGCTATCTTTGGTTTTATCTTGTATACTCTGGACTTACTTCTTCCCTAACTAACAGCAAGAGTGGTGTTATCAAGATTTTTCTTGCAAACCTCTTGGGTGATGCCCTTGTCTTTATCGGAGGGATTCTTAGCTTGCATTTCCTAGCTGGAATGGCATTTGAAAAAGCTCTTGTTGTGGGGGTCATTCCCTTTATCATCCCAGATCTTGGTAAAATTATTGCTATTAGTTTTATTAGCCGTCCCTTACTTCAACGCCTTAAAAATCAGGCTTACTTTACTAACTAAAAAAGGATATCGAGTTATCATGACTCAGTATCCTTTTCTTTTATTTTGACAACTTAGTTATCTTTAAAAGCATCCACCATTGTTTGAAATTCTTCATTTGAGAGAGTAATTCCCTTGCCCATTTTAGTATGATCTGGGCTCCAAGCACGAATATCAAACTTTGCAGGAGCACCATTAAAGCTCACACGGTTGATTTCCTTAGTCCAACCTTTTTCGTTTTCAGAAAGAGTCAACAAGTGCTCTTCGATTTCAAATGTAAATTCTGCCATTTTCTTCTCCTTTTTTAGCTTTCATTTGATTATTCGTAAAATCTTGTAGATTTTAGGAAAATTTTATATAATATTGATATAAAAGAAGGGAGGTCACTATGAGACATAAATTCCAGCAAGTTCTAGATAAAATACATGACTTTTTAAATGGACATGACCAACCTGACCAGACTGAAAGCAACTCCCTTACAGCCACTATTGAAGAGGCTATCCAGAAACAAACCGCTGTTCACCTTATCTTGTCTGAGACAAGCTTTACAGGTGACATCATCAAATACGATCAGCAACGCCAGCAAATTATCGTGAAAAATTTTGCTAAAAATGTAAGTCGTATTATCCGCATAAGCGATATTCAACGCCTGCGATTTGTCCCTTCAACTGTCCAGACCGCCCAAAAAAATAGATTTAAGAAAGAGTGAGATGTTGTTGCTTCATCCCACTCTTTTTTCTTAGCGAATTTGTTCAAAATGTAAATGAACTGCGATATGATCTCCATAACCACTTCTTTCCAAGTCACGTTGTAGACGATAGGAAATGTAGTGTTCTGCAATGGTAATGTAACCTGCACCCAGTAAACGATGTTCAACCATAGACTGAATCATGCTGATGGTAGCACGTTCCACCTTGGCTTCTTCCAAATCCAAAACCACTTTCTTAGTGACTTGTGCAAGGTTTTGACGCAAATCATCTGTCAATACATAGACAGTCTGGGCTGCCTTTAAGATAGCTTGGTAAATCTTATCTGGATTAAATTCAGCAATTTCTCCATCACGTTTGATTACTTGCATAGGGTTCTCCTTTATTCTTTGTTTTCTTTGATTTCTGCCAGCATTTTTTCTTCTTCTACTGTCAGTTGATAATGTTCAAGCAAATCCGGTCTGCGCTCGTAGGTTTTCTTTAAACTCTCGTACAATCGCCACTGACGAATTTTTTCATGGTGCCCGCTCATCAGTACATCTGGCACGACCATGCCTCGATAATCATAGGGACGTGTGTATTGAGGATATTCGAGAAGGCCAGAAGAAAAACTATCATCTTGGTGGCTAGACTCCTTGCCAATCACTTCTGGAATCAGGCGTACCGTAGCATCAATCATGGTCATAGCTGCCAACTCTCCACCAGTTAAGACATAATCCCCCAAGGAGATCTCATCTGTTACCAAGGTCTTAATACGCTCATCATAACCCTCATAGTGCCCACATATAAAGATCAGTTCCTCTTCTCGAGCCAAATCTTCAGCATAAGCCTGATCAAACTGCTTTCCAGCTGGGTCTAGGAGAATGACGCGAGGATTTTTCTTTTCAATAGCATCAAAGGCATCGAAAATGGGTTGAGCTCGGAGCAACATTCCCTGTCCACCTCCATAGGGCTCATCGTCTACATGGCGGGCCTTTTCAGCATTTTCTCGAAAATTATGGTACTGGATATCCAAGAGCCCTTTTTCACGTGCCTTTCCAACGATTGAGTGTTCCAGTGGAGAAAACATCTCTGGAAAGAGGGTTAAAATATCAATCTTCATCGTCTAACCCTTCTAAGATTTCCACATCGACCCGTTTATTTGGAATATCAACATTGAGAACCACTGGTGGGATATAAGGCAATAATAAATCACGCTTGCCTTTTCGCTTGACCACCCAGACATCGTTGGCACCTGGTTGCAGGATTTCCTTGATGGTTCCAATCAAGTTATCACCCTCATAGACTTCCAAACCGATAATCTCGTGATAATAAAATTCACCATCGTCTAGGTCATTCAGATCTTCCTCAGCAACCTTGAGACTGTATCCCTTGTACTTTTCAATAGCATTGATATGGTACATGTCTTTGAATTTAATAATGTCAAAGTTCTTCTGTTTACGGTGACTAGCGATAGTCACTGTTTGAACAAACTGATCTTTTTCATCAAATAAAGCTAGCTCAGCCCCTTTTTTAAACCGTTCTTCTGCAAAATCCGTCACAGACAAGACTCGCATCTCACCCTGCAACCCCTGCGTATTGACGATTTTCCCAACATTAAAGTAGTTCATCTTGTCTCCTGTAGTCTCCTTCTTTCCATCTTATTCGGACAATTCTCGAATAATAGTCACAATTTTTTCTGATTCTGACCATTGTAAATAATGGTGATTCCCTCCTAAAATGAGTTTAGTATTGGAAGTCCAATATTCTGATTCTCTGTACTCTTTTTCTCTATAAGGCTGACAAAAAATAAATACAGGGACATGAGATTCTATCGAGACATTCTCAAAATCTTCCTCAGTAATCTCTCCAGATATCTGAAATCCTGTATATTGACTTTCCAACTCTGAACCTTTTTCTTGCATTATTTTCCAGATTTCTTTATTAGTTTCAGGGCTAAATGTCTCTTGAGTTAAGTTCTTAAAATAAAGTTCAGGACCACACTCCTCAATCAGCCTCATCTGCTTTTCCATTTCTGGATAAGGATTTTCTGAAAAATCAGCAAACATGACTTTTTTAGTTGTCGGTTCCATTGCTACTAAAGCCTGACACTTAATTGGTTTCTTGAGCAATTTACAAGCTAAAATTCCACTCAAACTATGTGCACAAAGTATGTATTCAGAAATCGCCAATTCTTCAAGTACTTTATAAACCGCATCTGCAAGATTATCTAGATTTTTTCCAGCTTGGTCATGAATCGGACTCCTACCTGTGTTCGGAAAATCAATTGTCAAATAACCAATTGTAGGAGGAAGTTTTTCAAGTATAAGTGAAAAATTTTCATAACTTGGTAGCAAACCTACGCCACTTAAACAAACTAGCATTTTCTTTTGCTTTTGATAAGTAACAGAGAGACTACCAATTTCTGTAGATACTTCAAACCTCTTCATAAAGAAATCCACTCATTCTATATAATGAATTATTAAAAATCCTTATCCTTTATTTTATCACGTTCCAAAGATTTTCTCAAGTTGGAGGAAGATACATAGAGGTATCGCTATAGTCCAAAAAGTGCTAATAGTTTCCTCTTTAATGTTAATTTATATTTGAAAGATGAGATATTCACATTCCCATTATACATATTACTATAAAATGTATACTCGCCAATTTCACCCTGACTTGTTTTCCATTTCATTCTTAAACTAGGCATATTCTCTGGTAAATTTGTATGAATCAATAAGCATGTATAATTCTTTAAATTTTTAACTGTATGCAGTTTATCATTATCAACTAAACGATTACTTTTTGAATCATAGATTAAAGAATAAAATTCTATAATTTCAATATCAACTTCCTTTGGATAAAAAATCAAATGGTTATAATGTTTATCATTTTCATCATGTTTAAACTCATATATATGATGAAATCTCGTATGTAAGGAATCAAATTCGATTGGTTTAATTACCTGAATTTCGATATTATTGATATAGGCCTTATTCTGAAAACTAATTTTTAAAATTACACCTATAAAAGTCGAAATCTGTAAAATTCGCAATAACCAATCAATGTACATTGCCCAATCTATGTTTAAAATACAATCAATGTTCATTCTTTTCCAGTCCCCCTTTAAAAAGCCTTCCAAATCACGTTCATGTTGGTACTTAATGGCTGCAATTTTACACTTCTCGCAAAAAAGCGAGACATTCGTCCCGCCCTTCTTATTTTTCGTCAATAACGATTCTTACTTTTTTGTCTTCAGTTGGGACAGAGTAGACAATCGTTCTTATCGCAGAAATAGTGCGACCCTTACGACCGATTACACGACCCACATCACTTTGATCAAGATCCAAATGATATTCCAAAAATTCTGGTGTATCTTCAATCTTGATAGTTAAGGCATCTGGTTGTGAAATCAAGGGTTTCACAATCGCAATAATGAGATTTTCAATCGTATCCATCTGTCAACCTACTTTAAACTTATTTTGAGAATTTAGAATCGTGGAATTTTTTCAATACGCCTTCTTTTGAAAGGATGTTGCGAACTGTATCTGAAGGTTGAGCTCCATCAGCCAACCATGCAAGAACGCGGTCTTCTTTCAAAGTTACTTGGTTTTCAGCAACAAGTGGGTTGTAAGTTCCAACTGTTTCAATGAAACGTCCGTCACGTGGTGAACGTGAATCTGCTACGTTGATACGGTAGAAAGGTTTTTTCTTAGAACCCATACGAGTCAAACGGATTTTAACTGCCATTTTTAAAGTCTCTTTTCTTATTTTTTATTTCGGTGAAATAGCTGAGCTATTTAGCACATGTTCTATTATAGCAGATTTCTAGCAGGTGTCAAGAAAAAAACTTGACAGACTATAAAATTTTTAAACCATTTAGAAATTTGTTATATTTTTAAAGAAAAATAAGAAAGAGAATGTCATAAATACTATTTTAGAAACATTTTATAAAGACCACCAAGTTAAGACCTTCATGACAACTTTTCAGAAGAAGAATTAGCAAGTCACTTCTCGATTAATTGACTCCAAAGGGAGAGCAGATACTGGAACAATACAAGGATATTATCGACCGTCATCCAAAGAAGAATCTTTAATCAAGCGACTTTCTGGTTGGCTTCCTCTTAAACTGTCTTGTCACTAATATTTGAAATCCCCTTCCTTTTAAGGTACAATGGTAGAAATGAATTTTTGAGAGGATCAGAATGAAAAAACTAGCAACCCTTCTTTTACTATCAACTGTAGCCCTAGCTGGATGTAGCAGCATCCAACGCAGTCTGCGTGGTAATGACTATGTTGATTCTAGCTTGGCCGCTGAGGAAAGCTCCAAAGCAGCAGCCCAATCTGCCAAGGAGTTAAACGATGCTTTAACAAACGAAAACGCCAATTTCCCACAACTATCTAAAGAAGTTGCTGAAGACGAGGCTGAAGTGATTCTACACACAAGTCAAGGAGATATCCGTATCAAACTCTTCCCTAAACTCGCTCCTCTAGCGGTTGAAAACTTCCTCACTCATGCCAAAGAAGGCTACTATAACGGCATTACCTTCCACCGTGTCATTGATGGTTTCATGGTTCAAACTGGAGATCCCAAAGGGGACGGTACAGGCGGTCAGTCCATCTGGCATGACAAGGATAAGACTAAAGACAAGGGAACTGGTTTCAAAAACGAGATTACTCCTTATCTCTATAACATCCGGGGTGCTCTTTCTATGGCTAATACTGGTCAACCAAACACCAATGGCAGCCAGTTCTTTATCAACCAAAATTCTACAGATACCTCTGCTAAACTCCCTACAAGCAAGTATCCAAAGAAAATCATCGAAGCCTATAAAGAAGGGGGAAACCCTAGTCTAGACGGCAAACACCCAGTCTTTGGTCAAGTGATTGACGGTATGGATGTTGTAGATAAGATTGCTAAAGCCGAAAAAGATGAGAAAGACAAACCAACGACTGCTATTACTATCGATAGCATCGAAGTGGTGAAAGACTACGATTTTAAATCTTAAAAACCAAAAAATACAGTATCCGCATTCGATACTGTATTTCTTTTTTCCTCATTTTTAAGTTAGCTTGTTAAAGTCCCAGATTTGGTCCATCCAACCTTCATAAAAGTCTGGTTCGTGGCAGACCATAAGGATAGATCCCTTGTATTCTTTGAGAGCACGTTTGAGTTCATCCTTGGCATCCACATCCAAATGGTTGGTCGGCTCGTCCAGCACTAAAACGTTGTTTTCACGATTCATCAAGAGACAGAAACGAACTTTGGCTTGTTCCCCACCTGACAAAACCTGAATTTGACTTTCGATATGCTTAGTTGTCAAACCACAACGGGCAAGGGCTGCACGAACTTCTGCTTGGTTGAGAGCTGGAAAGGCATTCCAAACAGCCTCTAGTGGTGTTTGGCGATTACCGCCTTCTACTTCTTGTTCAAAGTAGCCAAGTTCTAGATAATCTCCACGCTCCACTTCCCCAGCAATTGGCGGAATAATGCCCAAGAGAGACTTCAAGAGAGTTGTTTTCCCGATACCATTTGCCCCGATAATAGCAACCTTTTGATTACGTTCAAAGGTAAGATTTAAAGGCTTGGTCAGAGGACGATCATAACCAATTTGCAAATCCTTGGCTTGGAAGATAAAGCGCCCTGGCGTACGAGCTGGTTTGAAATCAAAGGATGGTTTTGGTTTCTCACTTTGCAGTTCGATAATATCCATCTTATCCAATTTCTTCTGACGGGACATGGCCATGTTTCGTGTTGCAACACGCGCTTTGTTTCGGGCAACAAAGTCCTTAAGGTCCGCAATTTCTTTTTGCTGACGTTCGTAGGCAGCCTCTAGCTGAGATTTCTTCATAGCATAGACTTCTTGGAACTGGTAGTAGTCACCAGAATAACGCGTCAGCTGTTGATTTTCCACATGGTAGACAATATTAATCACGTCGTTCAGGAATGGAATATCGTGTGAAATGAGGACAAAGGCATTCTCATAGTTTTGGAGATAGCGCTTAAGCCAGTCAATATGCTCAGCATCCAAGTAGTTGGTCGGCTCGTCCAACAGCAAGATATCAGGCTTCTCAAGGAGAAGTTTAGCCAAAAGCACCTTGGTTCTTTGCCCACCTGACAAAGAGGTTACATCCGTATCCATGCCAAAGTCCATGACACCAAGGGCACGCGCTACTTCATCAATCTTAGCATCCAAAGTATAGAAATCACGACTCTCTAAACGGTCTTGAAGTTCTCCCACTTCTTCCATGAGAGCATCAACATCCGCTCCATCTTCAGCCATTTCCATATAAAGATCATTGATACGGACTTCTGCTTTGAAAAGCTCATCAAAAGCCGTACGGAGAACATCGCGCACCGACTGCCCTTCAGCAAGGACTGAGTGCTGATCCAAGTAACCAGCAGTCACATATTTGGACCACTCAACCTTCCCTTCATCTGGCAGCATTTTACCAGTCACAATACTCATAAAGGTTGATTTTCCTTCACCATTGGCACCGACCAGGCCGATATGTTCCCCCTTTAGGAGGCGGAAGGACACATCTTCAAAAATTGCACGGTCACCAAAACCATGACTCAGATTTTTAACTTCTAAAATACTCATTTTAATTCCTTATCTTGTTTTTATGTAATTGTTTATAGAGAAGCCAAGACAGATAGCCACCCAAGGTATTGGTCCACAAATCATCAATCTCAAAGACGCGATTAAAATCAAAGAAAAAATCTAAGACTAACTGCGTACACTCAATTCCTAGGCTTATAAGAAAACTGAAAAAGATCACTTTTCTTGTCTTACGCAAGTTTGGAAGGAGATAAAGGAGTTGGAAAATCAGAGGAAAAAGTAAGAAGACATTGAGGATATTTTGTAGAAAAAGCCAACATAATTGTCCTATGTCACTCACCTCACCCAGTTTCCAGAGAGAATTGAAAGGAGTCAAAAGAAAAACCAGGCGTCCAAGATGCTGAATACCTGGAGTTTCCACCCCCACGGGAGAATGTTCTTGAGGAGTAAAGCAAAAGTAAACGATACAAATACTATAGAAAATGACTCCCCAGACCAAAATACGATTATAAGTCTTCTTCATCATTAAGGATTGACTGCTGCGACTGCTTTCTGGCGGTCACGTTTCATTGTATTAGAACGCAATTGTCCACAAGCTGCATCAATATCAGTACCATGCTCTTGACGAACAACACAGTTAACACCTTTTTTCTTAAGCGTATCATAGAAGGCCAGGACGCGCTCTTTAGGACTACGGCTATATTGGTCATGCTCACTAACTGGGTTATAAGGAATCAAGTTTACATAAGACAATTTCTTGATGTTCTTGAGCAATTCAGCCAATTCCAAGGCTTGTTCTACACCGTCATTGACTTCATTGAGCATGATGTATTCAAAGGTCACACGACGGTTGGTTGTCTCAATATAGTACTCAATAGCAGCAAAGAGTTTTTCAATCGGAAAGGCACGGTTAATCTTCATGATGCTTGAGCGCAATTCATTGTTAGGTGCGTGAAGGGAAACGGCAAGATTGACCTGAACCCCTTCATTAGCAAAGTCACGAATTTTATGGGCCAAACCTGAGGTTGAAACCGTGATGTGACGAGCACCGATGGCCATTCCTTTATCATCATTGATAGTACGAACAAAATTTAAGACATTGTTGTAGTTATCAAATGGTTCACCGATTCCCATAACAACGATATGGCTGACGCGTTCATCCTGACCACGCTCATCAAAGTATTTCTGAACCAGCATGATTTGCGCTACAATTTCACCGTTATTAAGATCACGTTGTTTCTTAATCAAACCAGAGGCACAGAAGGTACAACCGATATTACAGCCAACCTGAGTCGTCACACAGACAGATAAACCGTAGTGCTGACGCATCAGTACTGTCTCAATCAACATACCATCAGGCAACTCAAAGAGATATTTGACAGTACCATCAGCAGACTCTTGCACTATACGTTGTTTCAAGGGATTGACCACAAACTGGTCATTGAGCTTAGCAATCAAATCCTTGGAAAGGTTGGTCATCTCTTCAAATGACTGGACACGTTTACGGTAAAGCCATTCCCAAATTTGATCTGCACGGAATTTCTTCTCTCCCTGCTCCAAAACCCATTCCTGCATGGTTTGACGTGTTAAACTATAAATTGACGGTTTCATTTCTACTCCTTATTCTCTACTCACTTCTGACGAATGACAAAATGGCGTTGCCCCTTATCCTCTTTCTGAGAATTCTGGTCCTTCTGACGACGTCTATTTTTCTTATCTGCATTCGGTTTTCGTTTGGTTTGAGCCGGTTTCTTCCCTTTTTTAGAAGTCTGGTCTTCTTCCTTCTTACGCATTTTCTTGTCAAATGATGCTCGCTTAGGGGCTTCATTTTCTAAGACAAAATAGGCACAACCATAACTACAATACTCTAAAAGGTAGTCTTGTAAACGACTGATCTTTTCAAGTTTTTCTTCTGTTCGGTCATCCTTGTAAAAACCTCGTAAGCGAAGCTGTTCGTTGCTCCAATCTCCTACGATATAATCAAACTTGGTTAAGACTTCTGAAAAACGCTGATTAAAAGCCGTCACATCAAAGGCATCCTTGATGTTTTCCACCAAGGAAAAAACTATCCCTTCCGTTTCGACCTTGTCCCCGTGTAAATGGAACTCAGGACCAGGAAACTTGTTATAGTTGTATAATTCAGGTGCAATTTCTTTTCGCATAGATATCCTTTTTCCACGATTACTTAATACTTTATTCTACCATAATTTCTAGCAGTTAGCACGTTTCTCATAAAAATGAAAAAAGTCTGACGATTTTGTCAGACTCGAATCATATAACCTAAAAAAGAGAAGAACCATTCTTCCCTCCATATACCATTATTTAGCGGCTGCGTACAATTCATCTACTTTGTTCCAGTTGATTACTGAGAAGAAAGCTTTGATGTAGTCAGGACGCACGTTGCGGTATTTCACGTAGTAAGCATGTTCCCAAACGTCCAAGCCCAAGATTGGTTTTTTACCTTCTGAGATTGGTGTGTCTTGGTTTGCTGTTGAAGTCACTTCAAGTTTACCCTCTTTGTTAACAACCAACCATGCCCAGCCAGAACCGAAACGAGTTGTTGCTGCTGCAGTGAAAGCTGCTTGGAATTCTTCAAATGAACCAAATGTCGCATCGATTGCTGCTGCAAGTTCTGCTGATGGAGCTGTTTTCTCAGGAGTCATCAATTCCCAGAAAAGAGCGTGGTTCAAGTGTCCACCACCGTTGTTGATAAGTGCTTGACGGATATCAGCTGGGATAGATTCTACATCAGCAAGCAAGGCTTCAAGATCTTCACCGATTTCAGGGTGTTTTTCAAGAGCTGCATTAGCATTGTTGACATAAGTTTGATGGTGTTTGTCATGGTGCAAGTGCATTGTTTCAGCATCGATGTATGGTTCCAAAGCGTCGTATGCATATGGAAGATCTGGTAAGATAATAGCCATCTGTAATACCTCTTTTTCTTTCTATATGAAAATGATAACGCAAACATTCACTTTTTTCAAGTTTTTTGCTTATAGATGAAGAAATCACTGAAATACTTTCTAATAAAACTCTTCGAAAATCTCTTCAAACCTCGTCAACGTCGCCTTGCCGTAGGTATAGTTACTGACTTCGTCAGTTTCATCCGCAACCTCAAAAACATGTTTTGAGCTGACTTCGTCAGCCTTATTTACAACCTCAAAGCAGTGCTTTGAGCAACCTGCGGCTAGTTTCCTAGTTTGCTCTTTGATTTTCATTGAGTATAAAACAAGCAAATCAGCAAGAAACCCACGACAAGATAATCCTGACGCGGGTTGTAGTTTCAAAAAAATATCAATTTACCTGACTAGCAATCTGTAGGAGTGCCTTTTCAAAAAGGAAACTCTTTTCATAAAGACCTGTCTTAATCTGATAGTCTGTCTCAATCAAATAAGAAATAGCTTGCTTCAAAAAGCTAAAGGAAAGTCCTCGCGCATCTCTCAGCGCAAACTTGATTTGATAGGGATTAGGATTGCGTCCGAGAAAACTACCTAAACTACTTGCAATCTGCGATTCTATTTGCCCAGACTCCGCCAAAATCTTCACCTGAGTAAAAGTCCGAAATTGTCCTAGCATGACAGCTATGAGCTTAATTTCATCTTCCCCTTGCAAGGTCAAGTCTCTAACCAAATCACGCGCCTGGTCCATCTTTTTAGTCAGAATAAACTGAGTTAAATCAAAAATATTGTCCTGCAAGGTCTTGGGAATTGCGTTAACAATATCCTCTTCCTCGATAACAGAGTCTTCCTTATAGGACTGTAAAAAAAGGAGATTTTTCTGAATTTCGCTAAATTGAAAACCTGACTTGACGAGAAGATTTTCAAAAGAATGATTGGCAAACTGCAGACCTTGTTTCTGGCTCCACTTTTGGAAATACTGGCGCAATTCTTGTTCTTTGGCTTCTACTGCATCAAAAACCTTGGCATCACGCTTCAATAATTTAACCAACCGTCTTTTACTATCCAGCTTTCCTTCTGCAAAGATTAACAACTTGGTTGTTGGTGAAGGATTATCAAGGTATTCCTCAAATGACTTGAGCTCATCATCTGTTAAAAAGCGCTTTTTAGCAGTCGTGATATCGACAAAATGATCCAATATCACGATTTTCTCATCCGCAAAGAAAGGAAGGCTGACTAACTCCAGTTCCACATCCTTGTAAACTACTTCTTTCATATCAAAGTAGGAAAAGTTGAGGTCAGCAGAATCATAACCAATCTGTTTCAACACTTGACTCTTCATCACTTCAAACTGACCCTGGTCTGTCCCTGTAAAAAGGCTCAGGCTAGGTAAATTTGATAAAGTCAACTTCTGGCTTTCTTCAATAGCTAGCATCTTCTCTCCTTTCTTCTGATTTTTTAATGAATTTAATCAATATAGCGCAATTTCCCACGGAAATCTTCGAGGCTTTCGTACCCTTTTTCCGCCATGATTGCTTTTAGTTCATTGGTAATGCGGTCAAAAGCACTGACGCCTTCTTTGTGAAGTGTGGTTCCCACCTGCACCATACTCGCTCCACAGAGGATATGTTCAAAGGCATCACGACCAGTCAAAACTCCACCTGTTCCGATGATTTGGATTTGAGGATTTAAGCGTTGATAAAAGGCATGAACATTAGCTAGAGCAGTTGGTTTGATGTACTCTCCACCAATGCCACCGAAACCATTTTTAGGCCGAATAACGACAGACTCATCTTCTATATAAAGGCCGTTTCCGATAGAGTTGACGCAGTTGACAAACTTAAGAGGATACTTATTGAAAATAGCTGCCGCTTGGTCAAAGTGAACAATATCAAAATATGGTGGCAATTTAATTCCAAGAGGTTTGGTGAAGTAGGCAAATACTTCTGTCAAAATCCGGTCTGTTGTCTCAAAATCATAGGCAATCTGAGGTTTACCTGGAACATTTGGACAGGAGAGGTTTAGCTCAATCAGACCACGAAACTTACTCTCTTGTACTTTTTTCAAGATAGTATGGGTTTCCTCTGGAGACATACCGACTAGAGATAAGAAGAAAGTTCGATTTGGCTCTTTTTCCTGCAAATCCAAAAGATAGTCCAAATAATAGTCTAAACCCTTATTTGGCAAGCCCATAGAGTTGATAGATCCAAGGGGAACATCTTGGTAACGTGGCTCAGGATTTCCCTGACGAAAGTCCAAGGTCGCTGTCTTGGTCACAAAAGTTCCTGCCGCTGAGTTTTTAACCCCTTCCAGCTCCTCTATCGTCATACAATCCACACCTGCTGCATTCATCAAACAATTGTCAAACTCAAAACCAGCAATTTGTGATTTTGTTGATACCATGATTCTGATCCTCCGGATTCCTTTTATTGCTAATATTATACCATATTTTCAGATTTTCTCTTTAATAAAATCATTTATAAGAAAAACGTTCGTTTTTTATCTATTTTCAAAAAATCTCAAAAACTAAATTGAAAGAATTTTTAGAAAATTTTTGTTTTTTCTCTTTACAGTTAAAAAAAATTCTGCTATAATGACTCACATAATTAAATTAGAATTTAAGGAGAACGATATGACATCTGCTAAAGAATATATCCAAAGCGTGTTTGAAACTGTGAAAGCTCGTAACGGGCACGAGGCTGAGTTCCTCCAAGCTGTTGAAGAATTTTTCAACACTTTAGAACCTGTATTTGAAAAACACCCTGAGTATATCGAAGAAAATATCTTGGCACGTATTACTGAGCCAGAACGCGTGATTTCTTTCCGTGTTCCTTGGGTTGACCGTGATGGAAAAATTCAAGTAAACCGTGGTTACCGTGTTCAATTCAACTCAGCTGTTGGACCATACAAAGGCGGACTTCGTTTCCACCCAACTGTTAACCAAGGGATCTTGAAATTCCTCGGATTTGAACAAATCTTTAAAAACGTCTTGACTGGACTTCCTATCGGTGGAGGTAAAGGTGGATCAGACTTCGATCCTAAAGGTAAAACAGATGCTGAAGTGATGCGCTTCTGCCAAAGCTTCATGACTGAATTGCAAAAATACATCGGCCCATCACTTGACGTACCTGCTGGTGATATCGGTGTTGGTGGACGTGAGATTGGTTACCTTTATGGTCAATACAAGCGTCTTAACCAATTTGATGCTGGTGTCTTGACTGGTAAACCTCTTGGATTTGGTGGTAGCTTGATTCGTCCAGAAGCAACTGGTTACGGTTTGGTTTACTACACTGAAGAAATGCTTAAAGCTAACGGTAACAGCTTTGCTGGTAAGAAAGTGGTTATTTCAGGTTCTGGTAACGTAGCTCAATACGCTCTTCAAAAAGCGACTGAACTTGGTGCAACTGTTATCTCTGTATCTGACTCAAATGGTTATGTCATCGATGAAAATGGTATCGACTTCGATCTTTTGGTTGATGTTAAAGAAAAACGTCGCGCTCGTTTGACTGAGTATGCAGCTGAGAAAGCAAACGCTACTTATCATGAAGGTTCTGTATGGACTTACGCTGGAAACTATGACATCGCTCTTCCATGTGCGACTCAAAACGAAATCAACGGTGAAGCAGCTAAACGTTTGGTTGCTCAAGGCGTTATCTGTGTATCTGAAGGTGCCAACATGCCAAGCGACCTTGATGCCATCAAAGTTTACAAGGAAAATGGTATCTTCTACGGACCTGCCAAAGCTGCCAACGCTGGTGGTGTAGCCGTTTCAGCCCTTGAAATGAGCCAAAATAGTCTTCGCCTTTCATGGACTCGTGAAGAAGTTGATGGACGTCTCAAAGACATCATGACAAACATCTTTAACACAGCTAAAACAACTTCAGAAACATATGGTCTTGACAAAGACTACCTTGCAGGAGCAAACATTGCTGCCTTTGAAAATGTAGCAAACGCTATGATTGCACAAGGTATTGTTTAAGACTCATTTGCTTAATCCTCAATCGCTACGATTGGGGATTTTTATGTTGAATCCAAAAAAACTCACTATTAACAGTGAGTTTTAACATCAGAATTTATTTTACTTTCATTAGGGCAGATGACAAACATTCAACAATCTCATCAACTGCTTCATCTATGTTTATAGTTCCTTCATCATTCAACATCATGGGAATAAGATAAGAAAAACTCAATGCTAAAATGTATCGAACAATTCTTTCATTTGACCAATTTAGAATAAGTCCCTTTTCTTTAAATTGATTTAAAACAGGGCTAATTGGTTCTATTATAGATTGAACAATAATATTTCCTAACTGGATAGAAAGATTTTTATCAATAAAAGAACGCCCCAAGAGAATTTTAACATGCATTTGATTCTTCTGAATGAAAAAGAGCCTATCTAGAACAATACTTTTTAAAAAGAAGGGAAAAGTTTCTTGATCTACTGTGAATTTTTTTTCTGAGAAATCCGCAATCACTTCTGGAATAACCTGTTCTAGAAAAGTAGATAAAATGGCTTCTAAAATACCTTCCTTTGTTTTAAAGTAACTAAAAACAGTTCCTTCTGACACTCCAGCGCGTTCGGCAATAAGGCTGGACGTTGTATTCTCAAATCCAATTTCTGAGAATAATTTTAAGCTTGATAATAATACTCGACGTTGTTTCAAGCTCAAGTTGCTAACTTCTAACGTCTGAGCATACTTTTGTTCTAAACTTTCCATCGCTAGCACCTCTCTTCTACTCTCTTACTTTTACGACTTTTTTGCCTCGACTGTGTCCCATTTTCAGACTACGATAGGCTTCTCTAACTGACTTTAGAGAAAAGTCATACACTTGATCAATTTTCAGCTGAACCTTCCCGTCTGAGACCATTTCAGCTAAAGTGCTAAAATCATCATATGTGGAATGTCTCGGACCAGTAAACTGAGCACCTTTTATCATAACATAGGGCGAAGGTACTAATGTCCCAATAGCTGTCCCTTTCAAGCCTAAACTAAAAGCCAATCTTACATAATCAGATCCATAACAATCCAAAAATTTTGTAATAGGCGTTGGACTAGCTGATAGAAGAGCCTTCTTGATATTCTCTTCGTAACTTACTGGTATGGCACCTAAAGACTTCAGATACTCTGCATTTTTCTTACTTGCTATTCCAATCACTGTCGCCCCCTTAGCAACTGCATACTGTACTGCAATACTTCCAATACCTCCTGCTGCAGCTGAAATAACAACAGTATCTCTTGAATTTAAACCGGTTCTTCTAAAAGCCCCACCCAAAGTTAGAGCAGCTACTCCCATAGTAGCTGCGTGAGTCATGTCGATCATCTCTGGTTTCAATACAATTTCTGATTCATTGACACAAATTTCTGTTGCTAAAGCTCCCCTATTAGTTCCCAAACCAGGATCACTAATCATTGTTCCAAACACCTTATCTCCTACTGAAAACCTAGTTACTTCATTTCCAACTTCTGTAATAACTCCAGAAAAATCTCTCCCCACACCTCTTGGAAATAAAGATGATTTAGATTCGAACCAACGACTTGGTTTCCTTAATTTCGTTATAAAAGATAGAAATCGAAGGGGTTTCGCTCCCTCAAAAGTTTTATAATCAATAGGATTTAAACCAACAGCATGAACTTCTACTCTCACCTGATTTACATCCAAGGCTGTAGAGTCTATCTTCAGCAAATCCAAGACCTCTTCGTTACCGAAACGACTGTACTCTATTGCTTCAACAACCATTTTCTTTACTCCTTAATTTCACAAAAATTGAGTGAACACTCATTTTTATAAATTATACTCTTAATTTGTAAGAAAATCAATATTATCGTTTGATAACGATTTATGACATGATACAAATATCCATCATTTCGATTTACCAATATGATTCTTTCAATCTAACTCTCCTCACTTTTAAAGATTCCTTTCCCTTTTTTCCCCTTGGCACATAAAAAGAAAAACCGCTAGTCCTAAGAATAGCGGTTTAATCACGTTTTTAAGCTACTAATGTAGTCGCTCTATTATTTAAGAGTAACAATTTGCTAATCTTATTTTCTCCCAGTATTAGTGGGTTAATTCCTCCATTTTCAACTTTGGCAGGAATTTGGTAGGTAAATTGATAATCCAAGATTATCTAAACTGTCTGTAATCTCTTCTGAAATTGTTGAATCACCTGAATAATACCAGTGACTATATGTATTCAACGTGGTTGACTTATCAGCATGTCCTAATCGATATGAAACATATAAGGTATCCTTATGCAATACATTTATAAGGTAGGAAGCGTGACTATGTCTTAAACCTTTCCCCGTAATTTCTGGTACACCCGCAACTCTAGCATGCCTTTTTATTATCCTAGAAATTGTAGACTTACACAAGGGGGCACCAAAACGTGATATTACATAATCTTTATCATCATTCTTTATTTGAACTTCTCGCCATTTTTTAAGTATTGTAATCGTAAAATCATCTAAATCAATTTTACGATTCCCTGCTACTGTCTTTGTTTGTTGTTTAGCATACCATACACCGTTTTTGTCTTTCTCAATTGTCGAATGAACATGAATCCATTTACGTTCAAAATCAATATCTTCCCATTTAAGAGCAATACCCTCACTAACTCTTAAGCCAGTCATAAAATATAACCAGATTGTCATGTAATTATGGAGTCCCTCATACTCACTAGGGCACCTCTAAAAACCTATCCAATGGACACCAAAATATGAGATAATAGCCTTATCATAAGATGAGGTTATTATT
>NZ_JAHZPT010000008.1:0-62842 GCF_019929545.1 Streptococcus mitis | reverse complement strand
GAATGTGCCAACTAAATGAGACACATACAGTTGATTTTTTCTTTTGTGATAAGAGTGGAGTTTTTAGAGGTGCCCTTCAGATAGTTGGTAAATTGAAAATGAAAAAGAATTGCTAAAATAAGAAAATAGCTATCATAAAGTCAGAAATTTTTAAGGAATTTCTGGCTTTTTATGATAAAATAAGTAAAAGTATTGCAAGTATGAGGTCCAGTATGAAACTAAAAACAAACATTAGCCACTTACACGGCAGTATCCGAGTTCCAGGTGACAAGTCTATCAGCCATCGTTCCATTATCTTTGGAAGTTTGGCTGAGGGTGAGACCAAGGTTTATGATATATTACGTGGCGAAGACGTCCTTTCGACCATGCAAGTCTTTCGTGACCTTGGTGTTGAGATTGAGGATAAAGATGAGGTTATTACCATTCAAGGTGTAGGTATGGATGGTTTAAAAGCTCCGCAAAATGCCCTTGATATGGGAAATTCTGGAACCTCGATTCGCCTGATTTCAGGTGTCCTTGCTTGTGCAGACTTTGAAGTAGAAATGTTTGGAGATGACAGTCTTTCCAAACGTCCTATGGACCGTGTGACGATTCCGCTGAAAAAAATGGGTGTTAACATTTCAGGGCAAACTGAGCGAGACTTGCCTCCTTTGCGTTTAAAAGGGACGAAAATCCTAAGACCTATTCAATATGAGTTGCCAATTGCCTCTGCCCAAGTCAAGTCAGCCTTGATCTTTGCGGCCTTGCAGGCTCAGGGGGAGTCTGTAATTATCGAAAAAGAGTGCACTCGTAATCATACTGAAGATATGCTGCAACAATTTGGTGGTCATTTAAGTGTGGATGGCAAGAAAATCACAGTCCAAGGGCCTCAAAAACTGACTGGACAAAAGGTGGTTGTTCCAGGAGATATTTCCAGTGCAGCCTTTTGGCTAGTCGCAGGTTTGATTGTTCCAAATTCTCGTGTAGTGCTTAAGAATGTAGGTATTAACGAAACGCGTACAGGAATTATCGATGTCATTCGTGCCATGGGTGGAAAACTAGAAATAACTGAAATTGACCCAGTCGCTAAATCTGCTACCTTAACTGTTGAGTCTTCAGACCTCAAAGGAACAGAGATTGGTGGTGCTTTGATTCCACGCTTGATTGATGAATTGCCAATTATTGCCCTGCTGGCGACCCAAGCCCAAGGTGTCACAGTTATCAAGGATGCTGAGGAACTTAAGGTCAAGGAAACAGACCGCATTCAGGTTGTGGCAGACGCCTTAAATAGCATGGGATCAGATATTATTCCTACAGCTGATGGAATGATTATCAAAGGGAAATCAGCCCTTCACGGTGCTAGAGTCAATACGTTTGGTGACCACCGTATCGGTATGATGACAGCTATCGCGGCCCTCTTGGTTGCTGATGGAGAGGTGGAGCTTGACCGTGCTGAAGCTATCAATACCAGCTATCCTAGCTTCTTTGATGATTTGGAGAGCTTGATTCATGGCTAAGGTGTTATTAGGCTTTATGGGGGCTGGAAAATCGACTATTGCAAGAGGATTGGATCCAGATTATCTCGATATGGATGCTCTGATAGAGAAGCGCTTAGGCATGTCTATTTCGGAATTTTTCTCGGAAATGGGAGAAGAGGCCTTTCGACAGGTAGAGTCAGAAGTATTAGCTGAGTTACTACAAAGAGATCAAGTTGTGTCAACTGGTGGAGGAGTGGTTATTTCTCAGAGAAATCGCAACTTACTCAAGACCAATTCTGATAATATCTACCTGAAAGCCGATTTTGAAACTCTCTACCACCGTATCGCAGCTGATAAGGACAATCAGCGTCCGCTTTTTCTAAATAATAGCAAGGAAGAACTAGCAGCTATTTTCCAAGAACGACAGGCTTGGTATGAGGAAGTGGCTAGTCGGATTTTGGATGTGACCAGGTTAAGCCCAGAGGAAATTATAGAGGAACTGAGATGAAAATTGCTTATCTAGGTCCCAAGGGATCATTTTCACACCATGTTGTGCAGACAGCTTTTCCTCATGAGGAATTGCAGGCCTTTGCCAATATTACAGATGTCATTAAGGCCTATGAGCAAGGCTTGGTGGACTATTCTGTGGTACCAGTTGAAAATTCTATCGAGGGTAGTGTTCATGAAACCTTGGACTACCTTTTTCATCAGGCTCGCATTCAAGCAGTTGCAGAAATCGTTCAGCCTATTCATCAGCAGTTGATGGTGGTTCCAGGTCACACTAAGATTGAAAAGATTTTTTCTCATCCACAGGCTTTGGCTCAAGGAAAGAAATTCATCGATGAACAGTATCCAGATGCTCAAATTGAGGTGACTGCTAGTACAGCCTATGCGGCCCGCTTTATTTCCGAACATCCTGACCAGCCTTATGCAGCCATTGCACCTAGAAGTTCTGCTGAAGAATATGGCTTGGAACTGATTGCTGAAGATATTCAAGAAATGGAAGCTAATTTCACACGTTTCTGGGTTTTGGGAGCTGAAATGCCTTCTATTCCCTTGAAATCACAAACTGAAAAAATGAGTTTGGCCTTGACCTTACCGGACAACCTTCCAGGTGCACTTTATAAGGCCCTGTCGACCTTTGCTTGGAGAGGAATTGACCTGACAAAAATTGAAAGTCGGCCACTCAAGACAGCACTGGGAGAATACTTTTTCATTATTGATGTGGACTATACTGATAAGGGCCTAGTCCACTTTGCCCAAAAAGAATTAGAAGCGATTGGAATCCAGTATAAAGTACTGGGCGCCTATCCTATTTATCCAATATCAGACCATGGAAAGGAGAGAAGATGAGTAAAGAAAATCCCTTAAGCCACCACGAGCAGTTGCGTTATGACTATCTTTTTAAGAATATTCATTACCTCAATGAGCGAGAGAAAAAAGAGTTTGCTTACCTGCAAGGTAAGTTAAATATGGCTAGCAGTAGTAAAGCTTCTCCAGAAATTTATAATGAAAATCACGATATGGAAGAGTCTTTCATGGAACCAGTCAATCAGTCTCCTCTTCCATCCTATGGTAACCGTAGTCGTGCAAAAAAATATCAGAAAAGTCATCCTCTTCCAAAGGTTAAGTCCAAAAAACGTAAGATTCGTTGGGGGCGCATTTTTGCAGGATTGCTTGCCCTTCTAGCCTGTGTCGGTTTTGGCATGATTTTTATGTTCCTAAAAGGTTATTCAAATGCGGATCCAAACAAACCTGCCAATGCTAAGGCAGCTCAAGTAGAAGTTTTTCATGGTCAAGATACCAAGGATGGGGTCAATATTTTGATTATGGGAACGGATGGACGGATTGGCCAAAATAGTGCTGAGACGAGAACGGACTCTATTATGGTACTAAACGTTGGTGGCTCAGATAAGAAAATCAAGCTGGTCAGCTTCATGCGTGACAATTTGGTTTATATAGACGGATACAGTCAAGTCATTAATGGTAGAAAGCAGTCAGATAATAAGTTGAATGTGGCCTATGAACTAGGAGAACAAGAGGGGCAAAAAGGGGCAGAAATGGTTCGCCAAGTATTGAAAGATAATTTTGACTTGGACATTAAGTACTACGCCTTGGTAGACTTCCAGGCATTCGCAACTGCTATTGACACTCTATTTCCTGATGGTGTGACGATTGATGCCAAATTCTCAACCTTAGAAGGTCAACCTTTAACCGAAGCTACAGTCGGAGATGATTTACATGCTACGGAAACAGAGTCACCAACCCAGACTATTAAAGTTGGGAAACAGCAGATGAACGGTTCAACCTTGCTCAATTATGCACGTTTCCGTGATGACGATGAAGGTGATTATGGTCGTACCAAGAGACAACAGCAAGTATTGACAGCTGTTCTGCAACAACTCAAGGATCCAACCAAACTCTTTACTGGATCAGAAGCACTTGGTAAGGTCTTTGGGATGACCTCTACGAATGTTCCCTATAGTTTCTTATTGACCAATGGCTTATCCTTCCTAGATGGAGCGCAAAATGGTATTGAGAGATTAACAGTTCCAGAACTGGGTGATTGGGTCGATGCCTATGATGTCTATGGAGGACAGGCACTCTTAGTAGACCAAAATAAATATCAAACCAAGCTAGCTCAAATGGGAATGAGATAAGATAAGACAGAAAAATCAAAGTTTGAAGGCTATTTATCCAGCAGTCAGGCTTTGATTTTTTACAGTCTGCAATAGATTTTCACCCCCTATTTGTGGTATAATGAAACGATACGATAGAAAGAATAATGAACAATATGACTGATTTAAAAGCAATTCAGGCTCGTAGTCTGGAGATGGCTGAATATTTTGTTGCTTTTTGCAAGGAACATGATTTACTTTGTTATCTCTGTGGAGGAGGTGCTATTGGTGCCCTTCGAAACAAGGGTTTTATTCCTTGGGATGACGACCTAGACTTTTTTATGCCTCGTAAGGATTATGAGAAATTAGCAGAAATATGGCCTCGTTATGCAGATGAGCGTTATTTCTTGTCAAAGAGTAACAAGGATTTTGTCGATCGTAATCTTTTTATTACCATTCGTGACAAGGAAACCACCTGTATCAAACCTTACCAGCAGGATTTGAATTTACCACATGGTTTGGCCTTGGATGTGTTGCCTTTGGATTATTATCCGAAAAATTCAGCTGAGCGAAAGAAGCAGATTCGCTGGGCACTGATTTATTCACTCTTTTGTGCCCAAACTATTCCAGAAAAACATGGCGCACTTATGAAATGGGGAAGTTGCATTTTACTCGGTTTGACTCCAAAATCTCTTCGTTATCGCATTTGGAAAAAAGCTGAAAAAGAAATGACCAAGTACAGTCTAGATGAGAGCGATGGAATCACGGAATTATGCTCGGGTCCTGGTTACATGAGAAACAAGTACCTAATCGAATCTTTTGAAGATAATCTTTTCTTGCCATTTGAAGAGACAGAGATGCCCGTTCCAGTCGGCTATGATGCTTATCTCAGCACTGCTTTTGGGGATTATATGACGCCGCCACCAGTAGATAAGCAGCTACCACATCATGATGCTGTCATCGCTGATATGGATAAGTCTTATACAGAATACAAGGGAGAATATGGTGGCTAAGAAAAAAATATTATTTTTTATGTGGTCTTTTTCTCTCGGGGGTGGAGCAGAGAAGATTCTATCTACCATTGTTTCAAATCTAGATCCAGAAAAGTATGATATTGATATTCTGGAAATGGAACATTTTGATAAGGGATACGAATCTGTTCCCAAGCATGTACGCATTTTAAAATCCTTTCAGGATTATCGCCAAGCCAGATGGATTCGAGCTCTTTTGTGGAGAATGAGAATTTATTTTCCAAGATTGACACGTCGCTTACTGGTGAAAGATGACTATGATGTTGAGGTTTCCTTTACCATTATGAATCCTCCACTTTTGTTCTCTAAAAGAAAAGAAGTCAAGAAGATCTCTTGGATTCATGGAAGTATCGAAGAATTTCTTAAGGATAGTTCAAAAAGAGAATCACATAGACGCCAGTTGGATGCTGCGGATACCATTGTAGGAATTTCAAAAAAGACCAGTCATTCTATCAAGGAAGTCTATCCAGATTATGCTTCGAAATTACAGACGGTCTACAATGGATATGATTTTAAGAGTCTTCTAGAAAAATCTCAAGAGAAAATTGATATCGAGATTGCGCCTCAAAGTATCTGTACTATCGGACGGATTGAGGAAAATAAGGGTTCTGACCGTGTGGTAGAAGTGATACGATTATTACACCAAGAGGGAAAAAACTATCATCTCTACTTCATAGGGGCTGGGGATATGGAAGAGGAACTGAAAAAACGAGTTAAAGAATATGAGCTTGAAGACTATGTACATTTCCTTGGTTATCAAAAAAATCCTTATCAGTATTTATCTCAGATGAAAGTTCTCTTGTCTATGTCTAAACAAGAAGGTTTTCCTGGAGTGTATGTGGAAGCCTTGAGTCTGGGACTTCCTTTTGTCTCTACGGATGTCGGAGGGGCTGAGGAATTATCCCAAGAAGGACGATTTGGCCAAATCATTGAGAGCAATCAAGAGGCAGCTCAGGCAATTACGAACTACATGACCTCTGCCTCAAATTTTGATGTCAATGAGGCTAGCCAATTCATTCAACAATTCACAATTGCCAAACAAATCGAACAAGTAGAAAAACTATTAGAGGAGTAGCATGGAAACTGCATTAATTAGTGTCATTGTGCCAGTCTATAATGTGGCGCAGTACCTAGAAAAATCGATAGCTTCCATTCAGGAGCAGACCTATCAAAATCTGGAAATTATTCTTGTTGATGATGGAGCAACGGATGAAAGTGGTCGCTTGTGTGATTCAATCGCTGAACAAGATGATAGGGTGTCAGTGCTTCATAAAAAGAATGAAGGTTTGTCGCAAGCACGAAACGATGGAATGAAGCAGGCTCACGGAGATTATCTGATTTTTATTGACTCAGATGATTATATCCATCCAGAAATGATTCAGAGCTTATATGAGCAATTAATTCAAGAAGATGCGGATGTTTCGAGCTGTGGTGTCATGAATGTCTATGCTAATGATGAAAGCCCACAGTCAGCCAATCAGGATGAGTATTTTGTCTGTGATTCTCAAACATTTCTGAGGGAATACCTCATAGGTGAAAAAATACCTGGAACGATCTGTAATAAGCTAATCAAGAGAGAGATTGCAACTGCCCTATCCTTTCCAAAGGGATTGATTTATGAAGATGCTTATTATCATTTTGATTTGATCAAGTTGGCCAAGAAGTATGTGGTTAATACCAAACCCTATTATTACTATTTCCATAGAGGGGATAGTATTACGACTAAACCTTATGCAGAGAAGGATTTAGCCTATATTGATATCTATCAAAAATTCTATAATGAAGTTATGAAAAACTATCCGGACTTGAAAGATGTTGCTTTTTTCAGATTGGCTTATGCTCATTTCTTTATTCTGGATAAGATGTTGCTAGATGATCAGTATAAACAATTTGAAGCCTATTCCCAGATTCATCGTTTTTTAAAAAGCCATGCCTTTGCTATTGCTAGGAATCCAATTTTCCGTAAGGGGAGAAGAATTAGTGCTTTGGCTCTATTCATAAATATTTCCTTATACCGATTCTTATTACTGAAAAATATTGAAAAATCTAAAAAATTACATTAGAACGGGGGTGAGCAAGTGATTGATGGGAAACGATTATTATTTAGTTTGACCATAGTCAGCTATGCCTTGACGCTAGTAAGTGGAATTGTGTATCTGTTTAATAATAACAATGTTAGCTTGCTTTCTACTTTATTGTTCTTACTGGTTAGTAGCTTAATTGCTTGTTGGAATGATATCAAGTATTACTTAATCCATTTTATTTTCTTTTTAACTATTTTTGTATTTCTGGTATCAAGGCCGACCATTGATTATTTTAGGGATGGTGCTTTGGATACCTATCATCCCATAGCCTATCGTTTTGCCTTTATAGTCGTCATGGTTTCGATATTGGGATTGACCACAGGGGGGCTCCTAGCTCGCTATTTTATAGCTAGAAAGCAAATAAAAGTACCCAAGATAGGAAGTTCTCTAAAAGATGTTTACATCAAGCGGTTGCGCTTTGTATCGCTAGGAGTTTTTCTTCTAACCTATCCTTTCTATTTCATTCGGTTATTTGAACGACTCCTGTATCGCTTGCAGACTTCCTACTATGCCTACTATGCAAACTTTGAAAGTAAACTGCCTTATTTTACCTATATCTTATCAACATTTACGGTCTATGCAATGTGTATGTATTTGGCAACCAAGCCAAAGAAATTGCAGGCAACAGCAGTGCTTGTCTCCTTTATTGCAGCTAATACTATTCATTTGGCAATCGGGACACGCAATCCCTTTATTTTAAGTATTCTATTTGCTTTTGTTTACTACTTTATGCGGGAGCAAACAGAAAAGGGAAAATGGATTGGATTTAAAGAAAAGTTGGCGATTTTTGTAGGTTCTCCTATTCTCATGTTAGCGATGGGAATACTCAATTATGTACGGGATAATGTCCAAGTTTCCCATACAGGTTTCTGGGATATCTTACTTGACTTTATCTATAAACAAGGAACCAGTTTTGGTGTTTTGGCTCGAGGCTTTCTATTTAACAGTAGCCTCCCTTACCGAGATTTACGCAATTTTACTTTTGGTCCTGTTATTGATTATTTTGCAAGGGGAAGTTTAGGGGCCATTTTCGGAGGAAAAGCCTTTGAGCATACAACCAATAGTGTGGAACTAGCTATTGATAGTAATAGTTATGCCCACAATCTATCCTATCTTGTCTTAAACAAGGAATACTTGAAAGGACATGGTATCGGAAGTAGCTATATTATGGAGTTGTATACCGACTATGGTATGATAGGAGTCTTTCTACTTAGTCTCTTGCTAGGTATGTTATTCATAGCCATGCTGCAAGTAGCCTATCGTTCAAGAACAATCCTATTTGCCTTGTCCCTACTTATCTTGAATAATCTATTCTTTATGCCAAGAAGTAGCTTTTCAGAAAGTTTCTTCAATCTATTTACAATGCAATTCTGGGGAATTGTTCTTGTGATTATATTTGTAGCAAAAATGCTTACAAAAGAGAACCAGTATCTACTAAACAAAGGAGAAAAAAATCATGTTTGAACATTATTCAGTAGCTGATTTGTTTGCAAATCTTTATAAAAAACGAAAAGCAAATATTCTAGCTCTCATCGCTTTATTTGCTCTCATTGCTGTACCATTTACAATTAAAGCAGTTAAGAATAAAAACACTGTCAAAGACACAACAAGTTATTCAACTTATCTTAGCTATAAAATTACTCCTCCAGAAGATTCAGCCAAAACGATTTTGAATCATCAAATTGGTGGTTATAGTGATTTCTACGGGAAATTGATTGATGGGAATTTGAATGGAGCTTATCTTTTCAATGATGTAGATTCTAGTGAGTTGAAAAAAATTGCCAGTGAATTAGATACGACAGAAACAACCTTGAAAAATTCTACGAATGATTATTGGTGGAAAAAACTGACTGTCTACTATATGATTGACGATGCAGGGGTTGGTGTGAAAATTTTGACACCAAGTAAAGATGCTAATGACTTGTTGGAGCGAAAAATTGATGGATTGATTGAGAAATTTAAACACACTTATGCAAATGTAAAAATTGAAAAATTGGAAACCATCAACTCTAAAGAATTGAATGCAAATGGTGAGACAGCGCTTGGATTGAATGTGAAGAATTTGATTCTCCGTTTAGCTGTTATTGGAGTAGTCTGTGTGATTTTGGTTGTGATGGGAAATGTATTGGTTTATCTCTTTAATCCAACAATCAATAGAGCAGGTGATTTTTCTCAATATCAAATTGATTTTGTAACAGAGATCACAACAATTGCCAACCTAGCAGATGTCTTGTCATACAAAAATGCTGGACAAGAATTAACAATCGTTAGCTCAAACAAAGCTATCCTAGATAAATTGAAACAAAATCAAGAGACTTTAAAAGGAATGCATTTTGTAGATTTACAAGATGTGCCATCTCTTTTAGAAAGAGATACAGTCCTTCTTGTTGAAGAATACGGAGTGACTCGTTATAAGAAATTTGAGCAAAGTCTTCAAATTCTTCGAAACTTAAATCGTTCTATCCTCGGTGTAGCAACCTTTAAACTATAAGCTTTCTGATGTATTAGGTCTTCAAAGTTGGCTAAGAGCCGATTTTGAAGGCTTTTTCTATTTGTCTGCAGAAATTTTCTTTTAGAGTCTTCTACAGAAGTTACCCTATGGAAAATCTATCCCGACAGAGGAGCCTTCTTTTG
Source organism: Streptococcus mitis (assembly GCF_019929545.1). Classification (GTDB taxonomy): domain Bacteria; phylum Bacillota; class Bacilli; order Lactobacillales; family Streptococcaceae; genus Streptococcus; species Streptococcus mitis_BU. Next base: position 53,018 of record NZ_JAHZPT010000008.1, on the reverse strand, counting down.
ATAAAATCGTAAAAATCTAGTATAATAGATAGAACTGAAAGTATGAGGTTACTAGCAATGAAAATGAAACAAATCAGTGATACAACTTTAAAAATCACGATGTCTTTAGAGGATTTGATGGATCGAGGAATGGAGATTGCTGACTTTCTCGTTCCTCAAGAAAAAACAGAAGAGTTCTTTTATGCCATCTTGGATGAGTTAGAGATGCCTGAGAGCTTTTTGGATACAGGCATGTTGAGTTTCCGTGTGACTCCAAAACCTGATAAGGTAGATGTCTTTGTAACCAAATCAAAGATTGACCAAAATCTAGATTTTGAAGACTTATCGGATTTACCAGATATGGAAGAATTAGCCCAAATGTCGCCAGATGAATTTATCAAAACCTTGGAAAAAAGCATCGCAGACAAAACCAAGGATGACATCGAAGCGATTCAATCTCTAGAGCAAGTCGAAGCTAAGGAAGAAGAGCAAGAGCATGCTGAACAAGAAGCTGAGAGCAAGAAAGAGCCTTACATCTATTACATCCTTTCTTTTGCTAAGTTGGCTGACTTGGTTACTTTTGCCAAGACAGTGACTTTTGAGATGGAAACTTCTGAACTCTACAAGATGAATGAGCGCTATTATTTGACCATTTTAGTGGATATTGAAAATCATCCAAGTCCATATCCAGCGTGGCTTTTGGCCCGTATGCGCGAGTTTGCAGATGATAGTGATATCAGTCGCTCAGTCTTGCAAGAGTATGGTCAAGTCTTGATGAATCACGATGCAGTACTTAATCTGCAAAAGATTGGATAATCCTTTCTGGAAAGCTATTTCTAGATTTTAAGAAGAGCGAATCGTCTGATTCGTTTTTTTCTAGACTGAAATAGTGATTTACTATAATAGGAATTTTCACAAAATTCTGTTATAATGGCTATATTAGAAAATTTCGAGGAGATAAACATGACAGTTAAAATTGCTTTACTAGGATTTGGTACCGTTGCAAGTGGTGTGCCTTTCCTCCTAAAGGAAAATGGAGAAAAAATCAATCAATCAGCACATTCAGATATTGAAGTTGCTAAGGTATTGGTCAAGGATGAAGATGAAAAGAACTGCTTGCTTGCTGCAGGGAATGACTTTAACTTTGTAACCAATGTGGATGACATTTTGTCAGACCAAGACATTACCATCGTAGTGGAATTAATGGGTCGTATCGAACCTGCTAAGACCTTTATCACTCGTGCCTTGGAAGCTGGGAAACACGTTGTTACTGCTAACAAGGACCTTTTGGCTGTCCATGGAGCAGAATTGTTAGAAATCGCTAAAGCTAATAAGGTAGCACTTTATTACGAAGCAGCAGTAGCTGGTGGTATTCCAATTCTTCGTACTTTAGCAAATTCGTTGGCTTCTGATAAAATCACGCGCGTGCTTGGAGTAGTCAACGGAACTTCTAACTTCATGATGACCAAGATGGTGGAAGAAGGCTGGTCTTACGATGATGCTCTTGCGGAAGCGCAGAGACTTGGTTTTGCAGAAAGCGACCCGACAAATGATGTAGATGGGATTGATGCAGCCTACAAGATGGTTATTTTGAGCCAATTTGCCTTTGGTATGAAGGTTGCTTTTGATGATGTAGCTCACAAGGGAATTCGTAACATCACACCAGAAGACGTAGCTGTAGCCCAAGACTTGGGTTATGTAGTGAAATTGGTTGGTTCTATCGAGGAAACTTCTTCAGGAATTGCTGCAGAAGTGACTCCAACCTTCCTTCCTAAAGCGCATCCACTTGCCAGTGTGAATGGAGTAATGAACGCTGTCTTTGTAGAATCTATCGGTATCGGTGAGTCTATGTACTACGGACCAGGTGCTGGTCAAAAACCAACTGCAACAAGTGTTGTGGCGGATATTGTCCGTATCGTTCGTCGCCTGAATGATGGAACCATTGGCAAAGACTTCAACGAATATAGCCGTGACTTGGTCTTGGCAAATCCTGAGGATGTCAAAGCTAATTACTACTTCTCAATCTTGGCTCCAGACTCAAAAGGTCAGGTCTTGAAATTGGCTGAAATCTTCAATGCTCAAGATATTTCCTTCAAGCAAATTCTCCAAGATGGCAAAGAGGGGGACAAGGCGCGTGTCGTGATCATCACACACAAGATTAATAAAGCCCAGCTTGAAAATGTCTCAGCTGAATTGAAGAAGGTTTCAGAATTTGACCTCTTGAATACCTTCAAGGTGCTAGGAGAATAAGATGAAAATTATTGTACCTGCAACCAGTGCCAATATTGGGCCAGGTTTTGACTCGGTCGGTGTAGCTGTAACCAAGTATCTTCAAATTGAGGTATGTGAAGAACGAGATGAGTGGCTGATTGAACACCAGATTGGCAAATGGATTCCACATGACGAGCGCAATCTCTTGCTCAAAATCGCTTTGCAAATTGTACCAGACTTGCAACCAAGACGCTTGAAAATGACCAGTGATGTTCCCTTGGCGCGTGGTTTGGGTTCTTCTAGCTCGGTTATCGTTGCTGGGATTGAACTAGCCAACCAACTGGGTCAGCTAAACTTGTCGGATCATGAAAAATTGCAGTTGGCGACCAAGATTGAAGGGCATCCTGACAATGTGGCTCCAGCTATTTATGGTAATCTCGTTATTGCAAGTTCCGTTGAAGGGCAAGTCTCTGCTATCGTAGCAGACTTCCCAGAGTGTGATTTCCTAGCCTATATTCCAAACTATGAATTGCGTACTCGAGACAGTCGTGGTGTCTTGCCTAAGAAATTGTCCTATAAGGAAGCTGTTGCAGCTAGTTCTATCGCCAATGTGGCGGTTGCGGCCTTGTTGGCAGGAGACATGGCGACTGCTGGGCAAGCAATCGAGGGAGACCTCTTCCACGAGCGCTATCGTCAGGACTTGGTGAGAGAATTTGCGACGATTAAGCAAGTAGCCAAAGAAAATGGTGCCTATGCAACCTACCTCTCTGGTGCTGGACCGACAGTTATGGTCTTGGCTTCTCATGACAAGATGCCAACGATTAAGGCAGAATTGGAAAAGAAACCTTTCAAAGGAAAACTTCATGACTTGAAGGTTGATACCCAAGGTGTCCGTGTAGAAGCAAAATAAAGAATAGAAGATAGGATGGGGAAACTCTTGACCAGAGGGCTTCCTATCCTTTTTTTGAAAAGAATTCGAGTTAAAAACTTGATAAAGGAGAAATAAAGATGGCAGAAATTTATCTAGCAGGTGGTTGTTTTTGGGGCCTAGAGGAATATTTTTCACGCATTTCTGGAGTGCTAGCAACCAGTGTTGGCTACGCTAATGGAAAAGTCGAAACGACCAATTACCAGTTGCTCAAGGAAACAGACCATGCAGAAACGGTTCAAGTGATTTACGATGAGAAGGTAGTCTCACTCAGAGAAATTTTACTTTATTATTTCCGTATTATTGATCCATTATCAGTCAATCAACAAGGGAATGACCGTGGACGTCAGTATCGGACTGGAATTTATTACCAAGATGAAGCTGATTTGCCAGCTATCTACACAGTGGTGCAGGAGCAGGAGCGCATGATTGGGCGAAAGATTGCAGTAGAGGTGGAGAAACTACGTCATTACATTCTGGCTGAAGACTATCACCAAGACTATCTTAAGAAAAATCCTTCAGGTTACTGTCATATCGATGTGACCGATGCTGAGAAGCCATTGATTGATGCCTCTAACTATGAAAAGCCTAGTCAAGAGGTGTTAAAGGGCAGTTTATCTGAAGAGTCCTATCGTGTTACCCAAGAAGCTGCTACAGAGGCTCCATTTACCAATGCCTATGACCAAACCTTTGAAGAAGGGATTTATGTAGATATTACGACAGGTGAGCCACTCTTTTTTGCCAAGGATAAGTTTGCCTCAGGTTGTGGTTGGCCAAGTTTTAGTCGTCCGATTTCTAAGGAGTTGATTCATTATTACAAGGACATGAGCCATGGAATGGAGCGAATCGAGGTTCGTTCTCGTTCAGGCAATGCTCATTTGGGTCATGTTTTCACAGATGGACCGCGTGAGTTTGGTGGCCTCCGTTACTGTATCAATTCTTCTTCCTTGCGCTTTGTGGCCAAGGATGAGATGGAAAAAGCAGGATATGGCTATCTACTGCCATACTTAAACAAATAAAATAGAGAGGGTGGGTGCTTCCCACTTTCTTCATTTCCAGAATACGAATAGAAGGGATTTATGAAACACCTATTATCTTACTTTAAACCCTACATCAAGGAATCCATTTTAGCCCCCTTGTTCAAGTTACTAGAAGCTGTGTTTGAGCTCTTGGTTCCCATGGTGATTGCTGGGATTGTTGACCAATCCTTGCCCCAGAGAAATCAAGGACATCTCTGGATGCAGATTGGGTTGCTCCTTATCTTTGCAGTGATTGGTGTGGTAGTAGCCTTAATAGCCCAGTTCTACTCAGCTAAGGCTGCGGTTGGATTTGCCAAAGAATTGACAGGTGACCTCTATCGCCATATTCTTTCCTTGCCCAAGGACAGCAGAGATCGTTTGACCACTTCTAGCTTGGTCACTCGCTTGACTTCGGACACTTACCAGATTCAGACTGGTATCAATCAATTCCTGCGTCTCTTTTTACGAGCGCCTATTATCGTTTTTGGAGCCATTTTTATGGCCTATCGAATCTCAGCTGAGCTGACTCTTTGGTTCTTGGTCATGGTTGTCATTTTGACCATTGTTATTGTAGGGCTCTCTAGACTGGTTAATCCTCTCTACAGCAGTCTGAGAAAGAAAACGGATCAACTGGTTCAGGAAACACGTCAGCAATTACAAGGAATGCGGGTTATTCGTGCTTTTGGACAAGAAAAACGAGAGTTACAGATTTTTCAAACTCTTAACCAAGTCTATGCTAGATTACAAGAAAAGACAGGTTTCTGGTCCAGTTTATTAACACCCCTGACCTATCTGATTGTAAATGGAACTCTCCTCGTCATTATATGGCAAGGCTATATTTCTATTCAAGGAGGATTGCTCAGTCAAGGTGCTCTCATTGCCCTTATCAACTATCTCTTACAGATTTTGGTGGAATTGGTCAAGCTAGCCATGCTGATCAATTCTCTCAACCAGTCCTATATCTCAGCTAAACGAATCGAGGAAGTCTTTGCTGAAGCTCCAGAAGATATTCATTCAGAATTAGAACAAAAACAGGTTACCAGCGATCAGGTTTTACAAGTCAAGGAATTAACCTTTACCTATCCTGATGCGGCCCAGCCTTCTCTGAGAGACATTTCCTTTGATATGAAGCAAGGGCAAATCCTTGGTATCATTGGGGGAACAGGTTCTGGTAAATCAAGCTTAGTACAACTCATCCTTGGACTTTATCCAGCAGATAAGGGGAGCATTTACCCTTATCGAGATGGATCTAGTCCTCGTAATCTTGAGCAGTGGCGGTCTTGGATTGCCTATGTGCCCCAAAAAGTCGAACTTTTTAAAGGAACCATTCGTTCCAACTTGACTCTAGGTTTAGATCAAGAAGTAACTGACCAAGAACTCTGGCAGGCATTGGAAATTGCGCAAGCAAAGGATTTTGTCAGTGAAAAGGAAGGACTCTTGGATGCCCTAGTTGAGGCAGGAGGACGAAATTTCTCGGGCGGTCAAAAACAAAGGCTGTCGATCGCTCGAGCAGTATTGCGCCAAGCCCCGTTTCTCGTCCTAGATGATGCGACTTCGGCACTGGACACCATCACAGAGTCCAAGCTCTTGAAAGCTATCCGAGAAAACTTGCCAAATACCAGTTTAATCTTGATCTCTCAACGAACCTCGATTTTACAGATGGCTGACCAGATTCTCCTCTTAGAAAAAGGAGAGCTCCTAGCTATCGGCAAGCACGAGGACTTGATGAAATCCAGTCAAGTTTATCGCGAAATCAATGCATCCCAACATGGTAAGGAGGACTAGTATGAGACGACAAACTGCAAACCAGACGCTCAAACGTTTGGCTAAAGACCTTACAAGTCATACCTTCCTTCTTTTTCTAGCCTTTCTAGGAACCATTGTCCAGGTTGCCTTATCAATCTACCTACCTATATTGATTGGGCAGGTCATCGACCAAGTCCTAGTGGCTGGTTCTTCACCAGTTTTTTGGCAGATCTTTATTCAAATGATCTTGGTGGTCATAGGAAATACCCTCGTGCAGTGGGCCAATCCTCTCCTCTATAATCGCCTAATTTTCTCTTATACCAGAGACTTACGAGAGCGAATCATTCATAAGCTCCATCGTTTACCGATTGCCTTTGTGGATCGGCAAGGCAGTGGGGAGATGGTCAGTCGGGTGACAACAGACATAGAACAGTTGGCAGCTGGCTTGACCATGATTTTTAACCAATTCTTCATTGGTGTCTTGATGATTTTAGTCAGCATTATAGCCATGATTCAAATTCATCTCCTCATGACTCTTTTGGTCTTGCTGTTGACGCCACTGTCTATGGTAATCTCACGCTTTATTGCCAAACGCTCCTATCATCTCTTCCAAAAGCAAACAGAGACGAGGGGAATTCAGACTCAGTTGATTGAAGAATCGTTGAACCAGCAGACCATTATCCAGTCCTTTAATGCTCAAGAAGATTTTATCCAAAGACTGCACGAGGCGAATGCCAACTATGCAGGTTATTCACAGTCAGCTATCTTTTATTCTTCAACGGTCAATCCTTCGACTCGCTTTGTCAATGCGCTTATTTATGCCCTTCTAGCTGGAGTGGGAGCTTATCGTATCATGATAGGCTCTACCTTGACCATTGGACGCTTAGTGACTTTTTTGAACTATGTTCAACAGTACACCAAGCCTTTTAATGATATTTCTTCAGTGCTAGCTGAGTTGCAAAGTGCCTTGGCTTGTGCAGAACGTGTTTATGGAGTCTTAGATAGTCCTGAGGTGGCTGAAACAGGTAAGGAAGAGTTGACTAGTGACCAAGTTAAGGGAGCTATTTCCTTTAAACAGGTTTCTTTTGGCTACCATCCTGAAAAGATTTTGATTAAGGATTTATCTATTGATATTCCAGCTGGTAGCAAGGTTGCTATTGTTGGTCCGACAGGTGCTGGAAAATCAACTCTTATCAATCTCCTCATGCGTTTTTACCCTATTAACTCAGGAGATATCTTGCTGGACGGTCGTTCCATTTACAACTATACCCGAGCGTCATTGAGACAGCAGTTTGGCATGGTGCTCCAAGAAACCTGGCTCAAGCAAGGAACTATTCATGATAATATTGCCTTTGGAAATCCTGATTCCAGTCGGGAGCAAGTGATTGCTGCTGCAAAAGCAGCCAATGCAGATTTTTTCATCCAACAGCTACCTCAAGGCTATGATACCAAGTTGGAAAATGCGGGAGAATCTCTCTCTGTCGGTCAAGCCCAACTCTTGACCATCGCCCGAGTCTTTCTAGCTATCCCTAAGATTCTTATCTTAGACGAAGCAACCTCTTCCATCGATACACGGACAGAAGTGCTAGTTCAGGATGCCTTTGATAAACTCATGAAGGGGCGTACAAGCTTTATCATTGCCCACCGCTTGTCAACCATTCAGGATACGGATTTGATTCTTGTCTTGGTGGATGGCGATATTGTGGAGTATGGGAACCATCAGGATCTCATTACTAGAAAGGGCAAGTATTACCAAATGCGGCAAGCTGCAGCTTTTAGCTCAGAATAAGCCTTTTTATTTTAAAATCTTATTGACGAAAAAGTTGCCTTCGGGTGACTTTTTTGTTACAATAGCTAGAAAAAATCAAGGCCTTGGAAGGAGAAAACAATGAAAGTCTATCAGCATGTAAATATCGTGACTTGTGACCAAGATTTCCATGTCTATCTGGATGGTATCTTGGCTGTTAAGGATTCTCAAATCATCTATGTCGGTCAAGAGAAGCAAGAGATTTTAGATCAAGCTGAGCAGATTATAGACTATCAAGGGGCTTGGATCATGCCTGGATTGGTCAATTGCCATACCCATTCTGCTATGACAGGCTTGCGAGGAATCCGGGATGACAGCAATCTCCATGAATGGCTCAATGACTATATCTGGCCAGCAGAAGCAGAATTTACTCCCGACATGACTACCAAGGCGGTCAAAGAGGCTCTGACAGAGATGCTCCAGTCAGGAACAACAACCTTCAACGATATGTATAATCCCAATGGTGTGGATATTGAGAGAATTTATCAGGCAGTCAAGGCATCTAAGATGCGTTGTTATTTCTCACCGACCCTCTTTTCTTCAGAGACAGAAACAACTGCTGAGACCATTGCAAGAACTCGAGCAATTATTGAGGAAATTTTAGGATATGAAAATCCAAATTTCAAGGTTATGGTAGCACCACATTCTCCTTACAGCTGTAGTAGAGACTTGCTGGCAGAAAGCTTAGATATGGCAAAAGAGTTGAATATTCCTATCCATATCCACGTGGCGGAGACCAAGGAGGAGTCAGGAATTATCCTGAAACGATACGGCAAACGCCCCCTCGCCTTTCTTGAAGAACTGGGTTACTTAGATCATCCGTCTGTCTTTGCTCACGGGGTCGAATTAAACGAGAGAGAAATTGAACGCTTGGCAACTTCTCAAGTGTCTATTGCCCACAATCCTATTAGTAACCTCAAACTGGCATCAGGGATTGCTCCTATCATTCAACTGCAAAAAGCAGGAGTAGCAGTCGGAATTGCGACGGATTCGGTTGCCTCCAATAACAATCTAGATATGTTTGAGGAAGGACGGACTGCAGCCCTTCTTCAGAAGATGAAAAGTGGGGATGCCAGCCAATTCCCAATCGAAACAGCCCTCAAGGCTCTGACAATCGAAGGGGCTAAGGAACTAGGAATGGAAAATCAGATAGGAAGTCTAGAAGTCGGCAAGCAGGCAGATTTTCTCGTTATTCAACCACAAGGGAAAATCCATCTTCAACCCCAAGAAAATATGCTCTCTCACCTAGTCTATGCTGTCAAGTCCAGTGATGTTGATGATGTTTATATCGCTGGAGAACAGGTTGTTAAGCAAGGCCAAGTCCTAACAGTAGAACTTTAAAAGAAAAATCACAAAAAATTTTAAAAAAGTTTGTAAAAATCTTGCATTCTTTTTTTGACTATGCTATACTTATATACGGTTTGAAAAAACTGCCTAAGACAGTAGGGGAGCTCGACTCATAAATATCCTACCGAGGACAAAACGTATCATGTAAAAAGAAGCGTATTGTACTTTCGTGTCTAGGTTTGGGCGCGTTTTTCTTTTGGAAAAATTCCCCAAGCAAAATAATAACGGAGGTGAACACACTAATGAGTGAAGCAATTATTGCTAAAAAAGCGGAACTAGTTGACGTAGTAGCTGAAAAAATGAAAGCTGCTGCATCTATCGTCGTTGTAGACGCTCGTGGTTTGACAGTTGAGCAAGATACAGTTCTTCGTCGTGAGCTTCGTGGAAGCGAAGTTGAGTATAAAGTTATTAAAAACTCAATCTTGCGTCGTGCAGCTGAAAAAGCTGGTCTTGAAGATCTTGCATCTGTATTTGTTGGACCATCTGCAGTAGCATTTTCTAACGAAGATGTTATCGCACCAGCGAAAATCTTGAACGACTTTTCTAAAAACGCTGAAGCACTTGAAATCAAAGGTGGTGCAATCGAAGGCGCTGTCGCATCTAAAGAAGAGATTCTTGCTCTTGCAACTCTTCCAAACCGCGAAGGACTTCTTTCTATGCTCCTTTCTGTACTTCAAGCGCCAGTTCGCAACGTTGCTCTTGCAGTCAAAGCGGTTGCAGACAACAAAGAAGACGCAGCTTAATCTTAAGCTACGCAGCGTAGCCTAGCTACGAAAATCTATTATAAATTTAAAACATATTTGGAGGAAATAACAATGGCATTGAACATTGAAAACATTATTGCTGAAATTAAAGAAGCTTCAATCCTTGAATTGAACGACCTTGTAAAAGCTATCGAAGAAGAATTTGGTGTAACTGCAGCTGCTCCTGTAGCTGTTGCTGCAGCTGGTGCTGCTGACGCTGGTGCTGCTAAAGATTCATTCGACGTTGAATTGACATCTGCAGGCGACAAAAAAGTTGGCGTTATCAAAGTTGTACGTGAAATCACAGGTCTTGGACTTAAAGAAGCTAAAGAACTTGTTGACGGTGCACCAGCACTTGTTAAAGAAGGCGTTGCAACTGCAGAAGCTGAAGAAATCAAAGCTAAATTGGAAGAAGCTGGAGCTTCAGTTACTCTTAAATAAGAGGCATATACCAATTAGAAATCGGAATACTATAGTATCAGCCTTTTAGAATCGTGAACACATTTTAGAAACTGATAAATTAATTTAGTTTCCTACCAAAAACCCTACCAAAAATTAATTTGGCAGGGTTTTTCTTTTTAACAAATTTATCGTGGAGAACAATTGAATATTGTTCTCCTTTTTTTATTTTCAGGAGGGAAAATGACAAAAGAATTACAATCATCACGCTATATTGTCATTTCATTTTTAGTACGTGAAATGGGAATTGATATTGTTGAAGCCATCTCTCTTATGGCTGAATTAGAAAAAAGTGGCTTGGTTCGATTGGAATCAAGTGGAGATTTAATACTCAAAGAACTAGGAGGAGCGCTATGAAACGAATTACCGCAAATCAATACCAAACTTCAGAACGGTATTATAAATTACCTAAAATTCTTTTTGAGGATGAGAAATATATGGATATGAAACTAGAAGTAAAGGTGGCTTATTCTATTTTAAAAGATCGTTTAGAATTATCTCTCAGTCGTGGTTGGATAGATGAAGAAGGAGCAGTCTATTTAGTATTTTCTAATTCTAAACTGATGAGGCTGTTAGGTTGTTCGAAGTCAAAACTACTATCAATCAAAAAAACTCTTAAAGAATATGACTTAATTGATGAAGTTCAACAGTCTTCAAGTGAGAAAGGGAGACTAGCTAATAAGATTTATTTAGGGGAGTTGTCTACTACCCCAGTAGGTAATTCAAACAGGCCTAGTGTTAAAAAAAGACTAGGGCAGGTTGAAAATGAAACAGCCCCCGTCTCACATTCAGCCCCTAGTGAGACTGAAGTTAGTGAGACTAAATATAGTGAGACTGATTCTTTATTTATTGAGGATGAGGAGGATAGGAATACTCAACCTATTTTGAAAAGAAAAGTAGAAAAGGTCACAAAATATGATCGAGATTATATTTGGGGATTGGTGCAAGATCAATTTAGACGAGAGGGTTTTTCTGAAACAGCCAGTGAAATTGCTATGACTGATTTTGAGAGAATCTATCAGTATGCTCTTGACAATGTTCGCTTTGTTAGACGAGCGGAAGTACTTGCTGAATTTGTGTTTAACGGCTTGTATTCCGTTTGGAATAATCGTGTTAGAAAAGGAGGTGGTTAAAATGTCGCCAATCGAGTGGATATTAGTTATGCTCATTGTCATTTCAAGTGGAGTGACAGTTCTGACAATGATAGTCGATAAGAAAGGGGTGATCAAGAAATGAGATTTATTGATTTATTTTCAGGTATCGGTGGCTTTCGACTTGGAATGGAAAGTGTCGGACACGAGTGTATTGGATTTTGTGAGATTGATAAATTTGCTAGAGAATCTTATAAGTCCATTTTTCAAACGGAAGGAGAAATAGAATTTCATGACATACGAGATGTTTCAGATGACGAATTTAAAAAACTTAGAGGGAAAGTCGATGTCATCTGTGGGGGATTCCCTTGTCAAGCATTTTCAATCGCAGGAAAACGATTGGGATTTGAAGATACTAGAGGAACTTTGTTCTTTGAAATTGCTCGGGCGGCCAAACAAATCCAACCACGTTTTCTTTTTCTTGAAAATGTTAAAGGCCTACTCAATCACGATAAGGGACGGACGTTCACCACAATCCTTACCACACTTGATGAGTTGGGGTTTGATGTTGAGTGGCAGGTGCTTAACAGTAAGGATTTTGGCGTTCCCCAAAACAGAGAGAGGGTGTTTATTATCGGACATTCTAGAAAGAAAGGTACCCGACTCCTATTTCCTTTCAGACGAGAAGGTCAAGCAACTAACTCTGAGACTTTGAAAGCACTAGGAAATTTGAATCCATCAAAAAGTGGAATGAGTGGTAAAGTCTATTATTCAGAAGGTCTTGCGCCAACCTTAGTTCGTGGAAAAGGAGAAGGATTTAAAGTTGCGATTCCTTGTATGACACCAGACAGATTAGAAAAGAGACAAAATGGTAGACGTTTCAAGGATAATCAAGAGCCAATGTTTACTTTAAATACTCAGGATCGCCATGGTATTGTCGTTGTTGGAGATTTACCAACTAGCTTTAAGGAAACTGGTCGCGTCTATGGAAGTGAGGGGCTATCTCCAACACTGACTACGATGCAAGGTGGAGATAAAATCCCCAAAATACTGATTCCAGAACCAATCCAATTTCTAAAAGTCCGAGAGGCAACGAAAAAAGGATATGCTCAAGCAGAAATAGGAGATTCAATCAATTTGGAAAGACCAGGTTCTCAGTATCGTCGTGGTAGAGTTGGCAAAGGTATAGCGAATACGTTAACAACTAGTGGTCAAATGGGAGTAGTAGTGGCTAGCTATGAAGGAGAAGATAAGCAAGTTTACCATGTTGCTGGTATTTTAATAAATGGACAATTTTACCGTCTGAGGATACGACGAATCACTCCTAAAGAGTGTTTTCGCTTGCAGGGTTTTCCTGATTGGGCTTTTGAAGCTGCTAGAAAAGTCTCTAGTAATAGTCAGCTTTATAAACAAGCTGGTAATAGTGTAACCGTTCCTGTGATTGCCGCAATCGCAAAGAAATTTAAAGAAATAGAGGAAAAAGATGAAAGCATTAAATAAAGAATCAATACTAGATTGTGATGAATTAGAAACAGAATTACATGATGCAGAAATCAGACAGCTGGATGAACAAATAATTTTGATGCCCAATTATCCATGTGAGTTTGAGGTGACATTTTTAGATGATTACCATAAAAAACACAACTACCCCCTATTTTATGAATCCTATCTTCAAAACATTATGGAATTCCTTGAAAGTCAGGATATAAAGAACGGAGCCGATGCCTTTGTAGATGATCATCAAAATCTTGTTTTTGTTTTATATGGACAAGGCTATCGAGCCGAGGGAAAAGAGGGAATACTTACAACCCAAGTAACTGTAAAAGCTTATGATGAAGACAAGCAACCGATTAACTTCGCAAATTTATTAGATTCCTTAATCGTATCAGAATATCAAATGGAACCGAATCTTTGGGAGGTATCCCATGATTGATCTCTATCTAAGTAAAAATAGCCATAGAAATCAACTTCTTTTGGATTTCTTTCAAAAGTATGGCATAGAGGTCATTCCTCATTCTATTTCTGAAATGACAAAGGACAAATTAATTGAAATGATGAGCTATTCTTCAGATTGTTTTGAGTTTTTATCTCCCAATTTATTGCGATTTAAGAACCGTGACAATCTAAGATTAACGGATTTCATCGAGATGATATTAAAAAATCCTGAACTAACCATCAGACTTCCTCTTGCGGTTTCAAATAAGCGAGTTTATCCAAATCTGAATCTGGAGGAGGCTAGAGCTTTATTGCCAAGAGATACGAAACAATTGATTTACATGGCACAAACACATTATTTATCAAGTTAAAGGAGAAGCAATATGGCTGAACGATTTTGGGAGAACTTGTCCATTATTTTGGCTGAAAGAAATATCAGCTGGATTGAGTTAACCAGAAAAATGTTTGCGGGAGAGTTTCACTATCCAAGTGAATTGAATCGTTTGTATCAAAAGATTCGTCACTACAAGATGGAACAACGAATGCCTCAAAGTCCATGGGTAGAAAGGATTGTGCAGGTATTAGATTTAGATTATGAAGATTTATTTCGGAGGTAACTATGAAAAGAATAATTCCAGTTTATATATTCCAACAAGTAAATGTCCTATTGGTATCTCTATACTTACTGAAATTTCTTTGTATCGGTGAGTTAACTATACTAGAGATTCTCTATGGTGCGTCACTCATTTCTTTTTTATGGATGTATGGCCAACGCAAACAAGCTCATAAGGTCAATATGAAATCTAGGATGAAATGGCTTGGTATTGGATTCATTAGCCTACTGATTATAAGTCTATGTTTTAGCCTAATCCATGCTCAAGGAACCACGAATCAAGCAAACTTAATTGGACTTCAACATCAAGTTCCTTGGTTTTCATTTTTATTGTTCTTAATCAATGCGAGTATGGTTGAAGAATTTCTGTATAGAGAAATTATATGGAATTTGGTGAGAAAATTAGATATCAGAATTGCGTTGACAAGTGTTTTATTTGCCTTAGCACATCATCCTGGAACCATTCTAGCTTGGTGTTTATATGTTTCATTGGGAATGTTTATAGGGATGGTGCGCTATAAATCGGACTTATGGGGCAGTATGGGTCTACATTTGGTGTGGAACCTACTAGTTTATAGTTTGCTGCTTGTTTAGACAACGTTAGATTTTCAAAGGGAAATGAAATGCTAACGTTATGTAACAATGTTAGTCTTTTATTTCAAACTCTTTGATGAATATGAATTTAGCTCGACAGAAAAATAAGAAATGTGATAAAAATTTCAACTACTCTTATCTATAATAAAGCTACCTGTTCTTTGAAAATTGAATCCACTCCGTCTTGATTAGCGTGCCTGTGTAAGTAGGGACTGAGAGTATTTCCCTGTGAAGGGCAACTGGCACAAGACGTGTGTGAGAATTTTCTAACAGACACGGAGTTTATCGTTACCAGACTTAAACGATGCGACAAACTAGATAAAGGAGTTAATCATGAAGGTAGTAAACTTGTATGATTTGAAACAAATGGGAAATAAAGGTGGTTGTACCATCCAATTGATTCATCACTTTCCTTTTGGTATGGGCTTAGGACATCTCAAAAAAGACTACATTGAATTTAAACGTGTTGGTATCTTTGATGGGAAAGCAGTAGAAGTTACTCTTCGAGAACCTTATTCGAGAGATCTACTGCAGGTTGTCAAGTCGATTAAGCAACGTCAGAAATTGATAGCTTATCGTTATAAAGAAGGAAAGCTGCTATTTGTTAAGAAGGAGGCCTCAGATGTCCTCTGAACAACAGGAACGAATGGCAGTTCAATATGCTGAGCGTAGTCTTTTATTTACTGTAAAAAGTCTTTTAAAGATTCTAGAATGGTCTAGACGCCAAGTTTTAGCACAAGATTCCGCCTATAAGATAGGGGTACAGAAATTAGAAGAATTGCTACAATCTCCTTATTCGATTGATACGATTAATCTGAAAAAAGATTTTTTAGACAAACCAATTGATATAGAGAAATTTAAAGCTTTTTTAGAAAAAGAAGAGATTCCTTTAGCCATCGCTTGGCAAGGGGATTCTCTACATTTCTACACGAAAGACCGTTCGATTCTGGACAATCATTTAGACCATCTGTTAGAAAAAATGGTTAATGATCCGGAGAAATTAGCTGATTTTACCATGGATAAGTCATTAGACGATGCAATTGATGAGGCTAAATCCCAAATTACCTTTAGACAAGAAGGGGCCGTCAAACAGAAAGAGATGGTGAGATGATGTACAGTGGAAAGAAATTCCTACTATTCTCACTGTTAGGCATCTTACTAGGCTATCTTTTTCATCGTTTGACGCTTTTGTATGATTCCTATACTGGAAATAGCTTAGATAAATGGACTCATCTTCTGATGGAGGGTCAAGATGAAGTTCTTCAGTCGCCATGGAATGTTTCTTTTACTGGAAAATCAAGTGCTTTTTTTCTACTAGGCTTTGTGATGATGTTGCTGGTTTATCTCTATCTAGAGACTGGTAAAAAACAATACCGAGAAGGGGTAGAATACGGGAGCGCCCGTTTTGGAACTCTAAAAGAAAAGAAGCTCTTTTACGGTAAGGAATTTTCTCATGATACGATTTTAGCACAAGATGTTCGTTTGACATTATTAGATAAAAGACCACCCCAATATGATAGAAATAAGAATATTGCGGTGATCGGAGGTTCAGGAAGTGGGAAGACCTTTCGCTTTGTAAAACCTAATCTGATTCAGATGAACAGTTCTAATATTGTCGTGGATCCTAAAGATCACTTAGCTGAGAAAACAGGCAAACTCTTTTTAGAACATGGCTACCAAGTAAAGGTGTTAGATTTAGTCAATATGAAGAACTCAGATGGCTTCAATCCTTTTCGCTATATAGAGACAGAAAATGATTTGAATCGCATGCTGACGGTTTATTTTAATAACACCAAAGGCTCTGGCTCTCGTAGTGATCCATTTTGGGATGAAGCTTCTATGACTTTGGTACGAGCTTTAGCCTCTTACTTGGTCGATTTCTATAATCCACCCAAAACAAGAGAACAGCTCATTGAAGAGAGTCGTTTGAGTCAAACAGAATACCAAAACTTGTTGAAACGTCAAAAAAAAGAAGTGGAAGAGCGAAAAAAACGAGGGCGTTATCCAAGTTTTGCTGAAATCTCAAAACTCATTAAACACTTATCCAAGGGTGAAAATCAAGAAAAAAGTGTCTTAGAAATTCTATTTGAAAATTATGCTAAAAAGTATGGAACTGAAAATTTTACCATGCGAAATTGGGCAGATTTTCAAAATTATAAGGATAAGACTCTGGATTCTGTTATAGCTGTAACCACTGCTAAATTTGCCCTCTTCAATATTCAAAGTGTCATGGATTTGACCAAAAGAGATACCCTTGATATGAAGACATGGGGCCAGGAAAAATCAATGGTTTACTTAGTTATCCCAGATAACGATAGTACCTTTCGCTTTCTTTCAGCCCTCTTTTTTTCAACCGTATTTCAAACCCTAACAAGACAAGCAGATATTGATTTTAAGGGTCAATTGCCTCTTCATGTGAGAGTCTATTTAGATGAGTTCGCAAATATCGGAGAAATCCCAGATTTTGCTGAACAAACCTCGACAGTCCGTTCTCGCAACATGAGTCTCGTTCCTATTCTACAAAATATTGCCCAACTTCAAGGGCTCTATAAAGAAAAAGAAGCTTGGAAAACCATTTTGGGGAACTGTGATAGCTTAGTCTACTTAGGTGGGAATGATGAAGATACCTTTAAATTTATGAGTGGCTTACTCGGAAAACAAACCATTGATGTTCGAAATACGAGTCGTTCCTTTGGCCAGACAGGTTCAGGATCCCTTTCTCATCAAAAGATTGCTCGTGATTTAATGACACCTGATGAGGTCGGAAATATGAAACGGCATGAATGCTTGGTTCGAATTGCAAATATGCCTGTCTTTAAAAGCAAAAAGTACAATTCCACTAAGCATCCAAACTGGAAATACCTAGCCAATCAAGAAACCGATGAACGGTGGTGGAACTATCAAATCAATCCTTTAAATCAAAGACAAGAAAATCATCTTGAAGGCCTTAGAATTCGTGATTTAACTTTTGAATCTAGTTTAAAATAAAAATAGAAAAGAGGAAATAGATGATTACGCATTTTAAAGGTTTTGTTTATGGAGTAGACGCAAGTGCTATGTTTGCACAAGCTATGTCTTTGTTACAGAAGGGATTGATTGCGGTTGGTGCCTTTCTCGTTGTTGTGGGGATTGTCAACCTTGCAACCAACATTAAAGATGGTGGACCAGGTGTTCGGAATGCCATTCTGGAAATTGTCGGTGGTGTTATGGTTGGGGCTGCTGGAGCCTTTGTAACCCAGATTTCAATTTAGGAGGATAAACAATGACATGAATCTTAGTTTAGTCTCACCCTTTGTTTACCTTGCATCTGAAAAAATATCAGCTGAAAATTTATTTGAAGGATTTAATGTAGATTTACAATCTACGGTAGATTTGATTAAATCTCTATCTAGCTACAATCCAACAGTTTGGACTTATATGTCTAGTATTACTAAAAGTGTTATGCAGCCTCTTGGAGTTGCGATTTTATCAGTTGTTCTCATCTTAGAATTTTCGAAGATGGCAAAGAAAATTGCTAACTCAGGAGGAGCGATGACCTTTGAAGCATTAGCGCCGATGTTGATTAGTTATATTATGGTCGCAGTTGTAATTACCAACACTACCGTGATTGTAGAAGCCATCATCGGGATTGCGAGTCACGCCATTGAACAAGTGGCCTCGATTGTGGCTCACGGTGGGGCAAAGTATGATACCATCTCTGGACTAAAAGGTTCAGGATTTATTGGCCGTATGATTGTGGGATTTTTCGCCCTCCTCATTTGGCTAGTTCGGATAGTAAGTGCAGCCATGGTTAATCTTTTGGTATCTATTCGATTTATTCAACTCTACCTTATGATCCCATTTGCCCCTCTTACGATTCCAACATTTTTAAGTGATGAGTGGAAGTCTATTGGTATTGGTTATTTAAAAAATATTATGGTCTATGCGGTACAAGGGGTTCTTATTTTTCTGATTGTTTCTCTTGTTCCTTTGTTTGAATCTGCTGGGAAAATAGCTGTTTCAAATGGTGCAGGAGTCTTGCAATCACTTGCGATTATGTTTGGTAGTTTGGTACAAGCTATCTTACTGATTATTGCCCTCGTTGGTTCTCAACGTACGGCTCGCTCAATCTTAGGTATGTAATTAGATAAAGGCTAGGAAGTGAATGCTTCTTAGCCTTTTTAGAAAGGAAAGTCATGAATACACGTGTCTTTAAAGACATCTCAAAATACCAACACAGGGCTTGGTTAGGTTTCACCACAAGACAAATCATCTTTGTTTTACCAGCCTTTATTGTCACAATTATTGTTTTGGGCTTGAATCTCTTTTTCTGGCAATTTGGAGATTGGTTTGTTTACGGTTTTGTGTTTGCCTTTACCATCCCCCTCATGCTTTTTGGAGTCTATAAACCCAATGATTTATATTTTGAACATTATTTGAAATACCGTCTTCATTTTGAACTAACGGTTCCCCTACGCACAATTACAGGAAAGAAAGGACCTGAACATGAAAAGAAAATCAAATACATTAAAGAAACAAAAAACCTCAATGACTAATCAGAAAGAAGTAGTTAAAGGAAAAAAAGAGGAAGTGTTACCCTCTACGGCTAATACTCTTTCCTATCAAGCTCTGTATCAAAATGGTCTGATGCAGGTAAAAGAAGATTATTTCTCACAAAGCTATTTACTTGGTGATGTCAATTACCAGACCGTTGGTTTAGAAGATAAGGGCGCAATCATTGAGAAGTATTCTGATTTGATTAACTCCCTAGATGACCAAACCAACTTCCAATTGACTATCTTTAATAAAAGATTGAATTTAGAAAAATTCAGACAAAGTGTTTTGTATGAGGAAAAAGAAGATGGGTATGATACCTATCGTAAAGAATTGAATCGAATGATGAATCAGAATTTAGACAGTGGTGAAAATAACTTTTCAGCTGTGAAACTGATTAGCTTTGGTAGAAAGGATTCTAATCCCAAACAAGCCTATCGTTCCTTGTCCCAAATAGGAGAATATTTCAAGAGTGGTTTCTCAGAAATTGATGCACGATTTGAATCCTTGGCTGGAGAAGAGCGTGTCAACTTGTTGGCCGATATGCTTAGAGGAGAACACCATCTTCCTTTTTCTTACCGTGATTTAACGAAATCTGGTCAGACAACTCGTCACTTCATAGCACCTAATCTCTTGGATTTTAAAAACAAGAATTACCTACAAATCAATGACCGCTTATTGCAGATTGTCT
Source organism: Streptococcus mitis (assembly GCF_019929545.1). Lineage (GTDB taxonomy): Bacteria > Bacillota > Bacilli > Lactobacillales > Streptococcaceae > Streptococcus > Streptococcus mitis_BU. Next base: position 33,322 of record NZ_JAHZPT010000008.1, on the reverse strand, counting down.
ATGTGAGAGACTACGGTATGGAATTAGGAGATCAGTTTATTCGAGACCTCATGCAAGGAGATTTGGAATTGATTGTGAGCCTCCATGCTCAAAGTTCGACCAAGGCAGATGCCATGAAGAAACTACGAACAAAGAAGACCTTGATGGAATCCCAAAAGATTGGGGAACAACAAAAACTAGCTCGTACAGGTATCTATTTGGAAAAAGTAGGTCATGTATTAGAAAGCAATATCGATGAAGCTGAGGAACTCTTAAAAACCATGACAGAGACAGGAGATAAACTGTTTCAAACAGTCTTCTTGATTGGGGTCTTTGGTCAGGATGAAGAAGAACTTAAACAAGCCCTAGACACGCTCCAACAAGTGGCCGGCTCAAATGACCTAATGATTGATAAACTACCATATATGCAAGAAGCAGCCTTTAATAGTTTGCTGCCATTTGGTTGTGATTTTTTAGAGGGCGTATCACGGAGTTTATTAACGTCCAATGTAGCAGTGAATTCTCCATGGACTTCAGTAGACATACAAGACCGAAGTGGGAAATATTACGGTATCAATCAAATCTCAAGCAATATTATTACCATTGATCGAAGCCTATTAAATACACCGTCTGGTCTGATTTTAGGAACATCTGGAGCTGGGAAAGGGATGGCAACCAAGCATGAAATTATCACGACCAAAATCAAGGAATCTGGTGAAAATACTGAAATTATCATTGTGGATCCAGAAGAAGAGTACAGTGTCATTGGACGAGCTTTTGGGGGAGAAATGATTGATATTGCGCCTGATTCCCAAACTTATCTCAATGTCCTTGACTTGTCTGAGGAAAATATGGATGAAGACCCTGTAAAGGTAAAATCAGAATTTCTTTTATCCTTTATCGGCAAGTTATTGGATAGAAAAATGGATGGAAGAGAAAAATCGATTATCGACCGAGTCACCAGACTGACCTATCAGTCATTTAAAGAGCCTTCTTTGGAAGAATGGGTTTTTGTCTTGAGTCAACAGCCAGAAGAAGAAGCGCAGAATTTGGCACTTGATATGGAACTATATGTCGAAGGTTCTCTTGATATTTTTTCTCATAAGACCAATATTCAGACAGGATCTAATTTCTTGATTTATAACGTTAAGAAGTTAGGAGATGAGCTGAAACAAATCGCTCTCATGGTAGTGTTTGATCAGATATGGAATCGTGTTGTTCGGAACCAAAAATTAGGGAAGAAGACCTGGATTTATTTTGATGAAATGCAGCTTCTCTTATTAGATAAATATGCCAGTGATTTCTTCTTTAAATTGTGGAGTCGTGTCAGAAAATATGGAGCTAGTCCGACTGGGATAACCCAAAATGTCGAAACCTTATTGTTAGATCCAAACGGTAGACGGATTATTGCAAATAGTGAATTTATGATTCTCCTCAAGCAAGCAAAAAATGACCGAGAAGAACTAGTTCAACTCTTAGGTTTGTCAAAAGAACTCGAAAAATACCTAGTCAATCCAGAAAAAGGGGCAGGACTGATAAAAGCTGGTTCCGTTGTCGTTCCCTTTAAAAATAAGATTCCTCAAGGTACTCAATTGTTTGATATCATGAGTACGGATCCTGATAAAATGGCTTCTAATTAAGGGGAAGGTAAATGAAGGATAAAAGAGAAATCATACGTGCCCGAAAGGCATTTAGAAGAACCCTAAAAGATGAGAAAAAATTCTTGAAACAAGGAAAGAAGGAGGTGAAGAAACAGAAAAAAGATTCCGCTGTACTGGATGAAAAAGCATGGAAAAAAGAGATAAAAGAAAAGCTAGAGGAGATGAGAGAAGCTTCAAAGGAGAGAGTAAAACAAGCAAATGAAGCCTACAATCATATTCTTCAAAATAGTCATCCATCTCTTTTGAATCGCAAAGAATTAAGAGACAGACGGTTACCTCATGCTAGGAAACGATTGAAAATAGCCAAGAAGCAATTTAAGGAAGCAAAGATAGAAGCAAAAGAAGAAAGAAAAGAGAGTCGTAAAGAAAGAAAAACCAATCAAAAATTTCTCTACGGTCAGGAATCGAAACAAAAATCTAATTTTTTCTTTCAAGGGAAGAGTTTAGAAGAATTAAAAGCTAAGAAAGAAGTCAAGGCCGCAAAAGAGAATCTAAAATCTACTAAACAAGCCTATAAGTCCAAAAAAGTCAGTAGGAAAGCCAAAACTTTTCTTTATGTCCTTGGACGTGAAGGTGGAGAGTTAGTTTCAGAAAATGAAGATTTAGAAGGTTATCGAACACTTCAAGAGACTATTAGAAAAGGGAAACGCTATAGTCGGCTTTCTTATAACCTTGGAAAAGCTAGTGTCAAAACAGGACAAGCAACAGGTCGTTTTACCAAGAAAAGACTGACCAACACAAAAGAGCGATACCATCATTTTAAGGATGGAAAAGGATGGAAACTAGCGAAAGAGAATCCAAGTTCCTTTAAGAATCGGTTTCGAAAATTAAAGAAACAAGGTCTTACAAGTGTCCGAAATATCTATCAGAAACTAAAAGCAGCCTTTTCCTTCTTTACATTTGCGACTGGGAATCCTGTAACCTGGATAGTTGGAGGAGTCATTTTTCTCCTCATACTGATGATGAGCTTCTTTTTAGGATTTTCATCTGCTAGTTTGATTCAACAAGATGAATTTGAATTGACTAAAGCTTATACCCACCTAACTTGGGAAGATGCAGAACATACCCGAACAAATGATAAAGGCATTACCTATTACACAAAAGTTGATGATGTGATGGGGTATATGAACTTTAAGTTCCATGACTATGAGTTACACAAACCAGTTCACTTATTTAGTTCAGAAACTTACAAGGATTATCTATCTACTTTGTGGCATGATTTAAACGATGGGGAAGATTTGAAATCCATGCAAGACCTTTATGAAACTCCTAAGTATAAACTCTCGAAAGACGATCAAGAGGAAATGAAGGAACTAAAAGAAGAAGGTGTCTATGCTTCCATGCAGGAATTGGACAATCCATTTGAAGGGAAAAGCAACGAAGATAGTCTAACCATGACTTATCGTTATGGATACTATGATTTAGACGGAAAACCTACTCTTCAGGAGTATATTCTATTAGAAGCTAAGGCTCACCAAACAATTGTCGCACCAATGGATGGAGTTGTATCTCTAGATGGCGACAATGTTATTCTCACTAACGGAAAAGGAGAGAATGAGAGTCGTTTAACATTATATTCCATCCATAATGGCCGTGCGATTGAGGGGACAAGGGTCTTAACTGGTGATATTATTGGTGAGACACCAGATGATACAGGTTTGAAAGTTTCCTATCAAAAGTATAAGAACAAGAAAGAAAAATTGGTGTATGTCAATCCGCAATTTTATTTTCCAAAGGTCATTCAACTTCAGACAACTATCTTACCTGCCATTGGTCAGTTTGGTGGGGATGAGTTTGAACGTGCAAAACATATTTATGAGTTTTTGAAATCTCAAGGGGCAAGTCCCCAAGCCATTGCGGCTATTTTAGGAAATTGGTCGGTAGAGTCTTCTATTAATCCAAAACGAGCTGAAGGAGATTATTTATCTCCTCCAGTTGGCGCTACCGATTCCTCATGGGATGATGAAGCATGGTTAGCAATTGGAGGTCCAGCCATTTATGGAGGTGCTTATCCTAATATTCTTCATAGAGGTTTGGGGTTAGGGCAATGGACAGATACCGCAGATGGGTCAACACGGCATACAGCCTTGTTGAATTATGCACGCACCCAAAATAAGAAATGGTATGATTTAGACCTCCAACTTGATTTTATGCTTCATGGGGATAGTCCTTACTATCAAAGTTGGTTAAAGGATTTCTTTAAAAATACGGGCAGTGCAGCCAATCTCGCCCAACTCTTCCTCACCTATTGGGAGGGAAATTCTGGAGACAAACTACTGGAAAGACAAACTAGAGCCACGGAATGGTATTACCAAATTGAAAAAGGCTTTAGTCAAACAAATGGAGGACAGGCAAAAAGTGACCCGCAATCCCTTGAAGGTGTTCGTGGAGACTTGTATGAGCATTCTGTTCCTGGTGGTGGGGATGGTATGGCCTATGCCTATGGACAATGTACATGGGGTGTTGCGGCTCGTATGAATCAGTTAGGCTTAAAATTAAAAGGTAGAAATGGAGAAAAGATTTCGATCATTAATACCATGGGAAATGGTCAGGACTGGGTTGCGACAGCGTCAAGTCTTGGAGGGGAAACGGGTTCTACACCAAGAGCAGGTGCTATTGTTTCTTTTGTGGGAGGTACACATGGTACACCAGCAGAGTATGGTCATGTGGCTTTTGTCGAGAAGATCTATGATGATGGTTCTTTCCTCGTGTCTGAAACAAACTATGGTGGCAACCCTAACTATACCTTTAGAAAAATCTCTCAAGCAGATAGTGCCATCAGTTTTGCCTATACGGTGAAATAAAGAAGTTGATACTTGAAATTTTAACAATTTTCAGGTAGAATAAATAGTGTAGATGAGTGGTCGGCTCATGGTCAATCTGATAGTAATCTTGGACATAAGGGCCAAGCGGTGGCGGACACCAGAACGAAATCCGATAGCAATCTTGGACGTAAGGGCCAAGCGGTGGCAGACACCAGAATAAACCGACTGACTAGGTGGCTTACAGACTCTGTAAACCACCTTTTTTGTGAGGAAAATATGGAAAATTCTAGAGATTATCGTAATCCAAATTACACCGAAAAAATAAAACTTCAGCGTTATTTTACTCAGTTACAAATTGCGGCTTCTTTTTTTAAAGAACACTTTGTTGGCAAAATCATGTATTATGAAACGGAAATAGAAAGTGTTGAACTTCATTTTTCACCTACTAATTTCATGCACCTATGTGGTGTTGATTACCGAAAAGGTGCAGGCAGTTTCTTTGACGATTGTTTAAATAGTCATGTCATAATTGATGAGTTGAAAATAAAAAATGATGGAACCACGATGCAAAAGTTACAAGTTTTAGGATCTATTGAGGAGTTATTGGGAAAGCATGTTCATCTAACTGGTTCAGGACGTTATTTGTATTTGGAGTTTGATTATGCTCTACGTACAAGAAAACAGATACTAGCATTAACATTGAAAGAGACATCAAAGAAAATTGTTCCTCAATCTTTATTAGATTTGAAGAGAAAGACAGTATTTCCAGAAGGTCAAAAAGTAATTTCAATTTACTCAAAACATTTACAAACGTCGGAACTTTTTTATTATTTAAAAGATTAGTTTACATATCTTTTGTGGTATAAAACATATTTTCATCATTATAAGGAGAACGCAGTTTTGGCTCGTTCTTTTTTTGTTGATGATATGCTCCAAACAACCTACACTAGATTGGATATGAAATAGTTTGTGATTACATAATTTATCTTCAGGGAAGTTATAGACATTATCTCAATTTCTGTCATGATAGACATCTCTAACAATTTCCGTTATAACAGACATTGACTTACAAAGTATTTCTTTTCTGAACATATTAGCGTTATAATATAAATGCAGTGTTACACTGTAGAATATTAAGAAAATAGGATACTGTAGGTTTAAAATAAATGTGTAAGATAAATAGTTGGATTAGTAAAAGTTTCAAGTCTGATAAGAACAATATTACATTTCATACAACTGAATGTATATATTTTATAAGAGAGAGGGATGCTTGATTGGGGAAAATCATTCAAAATACAGTTATAAGGATTTTAATAAGAATGAAAGTGTGATATTTCTTTTTCATTAATCTTCTAAATGTATTAAAATCAAGCTTTCCACTTATGTATTCTGCTAATAAACTTCAATACATTTCAATAGATTTTCAAAATTTGGTGGGGATTTTTATTATACTTTGTACGAGCTTTTCAATACCCTATCCCAACCTTTAAAATCCCCTAAGTTATTTACTCAAGGGATTTTTTATCTGCTTTTTTCATACTTAAACAGTCAGTCTAACTGTTTGATTTTCTTTGTGACTAACTCCCTAAAAATAGTAGAATTAGCTACTTTACTGATTTTACAAGATAATAACAAGACCTAAACGTATAATTTATTTAGGTTTACCAATTATGACTTTAACATTTTCCAATAAGGTCTAACTCAACCGTCCCCAAAGTTAAATCCTTATGTATTTAATCAGAAAGATTATTTTTCGCATATTTTTTTATGTCTTTGGGATAAAATCCCTTATATTTTTTGAAGCATGTACTAAATTTACTGTGAGAGGAATATCCTACAGCCTCTGCTATATCTTGAATTTTAAGGGTAGAGTTCAGTAGGAGTAATTCCGCCATATTCATTCTCCGTCTTTGAGTATATTCTGTAATTGTGCATTGATATTTTTGCTTAAATAACTTTTTTAGTTTTGTGCCGCTCATAGTGGATATTTTTTCTAAAGTATCCTGTGAGATAGATGTTGCATAATGATCGTCTATATAATTGGTGACATTTTTCAAAGCCTCATCATCGGCAATAGATAGTGGATTGCTGTACTTATTTAAAAAAGAGTCTATTGTAATACTTAACCATTCCTTTGCCTTTGACTCAAAAAAGATTTCAGCAGCAGGAGATGCCATCTTGCAATTAAGGATATCTTTTGCGATTCTTTCTAAAGGCTTGTTTATTATAATGCTGGTATTAAAAAATAAATCTTCATAGTTACAGACTTTATTCTTATAAGAGGACAGGCATTGCTCTATCATGGACTGATTGAAATTTATACCGATTCCTAAATAAGGAGAGTTTTTGTGAAGTAAAAACCTAAAGTCTTTAGAATTTTTTGTATTTATAGTATAAAGTGAATTTGAAGAAAGATTTTGATAAGGATTAAAACATTCACCGTTTGCTGTAACTAAATAAGATAAATAAAGGGAATAGAAATTATTCAAACCAGAAAAACTTGTATGGATAATTTCTTTTTTTATGAAAACATCATAAATATCAATAGTGAAATTATCGCCCTCGTAAAACCAATATATGCCTTCTGCATTATCCGTGCTAAAACGGAATTCATGTCCTACAGTGGAGTATTTTGTATTATCGATAGATTCATCTGTAGAAAAAAAGTTTTTAACAAAGTTATAAAAATCACTCATATTATACCTCCGTGCTTTATATTTTATCCCGAATAGACATTATCCCGAATAGACTTATTTAGCCATATCTAATTGATTGAAATCCTCATTTATTATATAATAAATGATAGATAAAAACAAGAAAAACTATGCGTATTGCAAAAGAGTTTGAAAACAAGCCTCTAAAATCAGTCTAAAAAGGCTATTTATAGGGTTTGCTAATTTTAAAAAAAGGAGGAGTTGTTCAGTGAAGGATAAGAAGAAATCAATACTGAAAAGACTAATGGCTTACGGTGGTGAAAAAAGTTTTTTACTCTATATTGCTATGGTTATGTCTGCTGTATCAGGTGTCATGGTTTTGATGCCTATGGTATATATTCATAGAATTGTAAATAACTTAATTTTAAATGGGATGGTGAATTTTGATTATGTAAAGGAAAATTCAATTTATGCAGCAGTCTTTGCCGTTCTGGGGCTTTTTATATACCTAATAGGTTTAATTTTATCCCATATTTTTGCATTTGAAGTGGAAGATAACATTATTAAGACTTCCGTAACAAAACTAATAAACAAACCGCTTGGGTATTTCGATGACAAAGAAAGCGGAAGGATAAGAAATGTAATTGTGTCCGGAGCGTCTGAAACCCATTCTTTTATAGCGCATCAACTTCCTGATATGGCGATGACCATTATATCGCCAATCGTCCTGCTTGTATTTTTCTTCGTGTTTAACTGGAAGTTAGGACTTGCCAGTATGATACCGATGATTATCGGTATGACATTGATGTCATCTATGATGACAACCGAAACAAAAAAAATGAAGGATGAGTATTATGCAGGACTTTCCGATTTATCTTCTCAGACTGTGGAATATGTTCGAGGAATTCCTGTTGTTAAAACATTTGCACAAAGTGTTGAGAGCTTTGATAAGTTATATTCGTTAATCATAAAAACAAAAGACAATGTACTTAAGCTTACTATGAGTTATACGAATAAAATGTCGTGGTTTGAAACCGTTTCTACATCGACGGCATTTTTCTTGGTACCTGTGGCATTACTCTTAATAAAATTTAATGGAAACTTATCTAATGTAGTTGCAGATTCTGTTATTTACTTCCTAATAGGACCGGCATTTGCTACTTTTATTATGAGAACTGCGACGATTACACAATACAGTTATTTTGCAGAACTTGCTTTAGATAAAATTGAAAATATACTTGAGTTTGATGATTTTGTTTATGGAAATAAAACAAGTTCTGATGTTGGGATAGAGTTTAAAAATGTAAGCTTTTCTTATGAAGATGAAAATGTATTAGACGATATTTCATTTAAGGTGAATAAAGGAGAACGAGTTGCTTTAGTCGGATCATCAGGCAGTGGTAAAACTACTATAGCAAGGCTTGCTGCACGATTTTACGATATTAAAACAGGTGAAATTTATATTGGAGGAATTAATATAAAAGATTTTGAAAAAGAGGCTTTAATGAGAAAAATTGCTTTTGTTTTTCAAAACTCTAAACTATTTAAAATGAGTTTAAGAGATAATCTTTTAATCGGAAAGCCTGATGCAACTAATGAAGAAATTGACAATGCCTTAATCAATTCAGGGGCTAAAGATATTATTAAAAATTTAGATAAAGGACTTGATACTGTTTACGGAACTAAAGGCACATATTTTTCAGGAGGAGAGGCTCAAAGGATTTCTATAGCGAGAGCTTTTTTGAAAGATGCAGATATTATCATTTTAGATGAAGCTACAGCCTTTGCAGATCCTGAAAATGAACATTTGATTCAAGAGTCTTTTAAGAAGCTATCAAAAAACAAGACAACATTGATGATTGCTCATAGATTATCTACAGTAGTAGATGCGGATAAAATTCTTGTTATTGATAAGGGGAAAATTGTAGAAGAAGGCAAGCATTCAGATTTAATCGGTATGAGTGGGCCTTACAAAAAACTTTGGGAAGAATATCAAAAATCCGTAAATTGGAAGATAGGAGGTTAAACATATGGTTTCTTATTTTATGAAAAAATATGCGATGTCAGAAAAAGGCGCTCTTAACTTAAAAAAAGCCATATTTTCACACACGCTTGTTAATTTAACTAAATTGTTCGCACCAATGATCGGTTTTATGTTTCTGTTTCAGTATATAGGCATTTTAAAAAGTATTGAGAGTTACAATTTTACTTCTGTTCATTATATTGCACTAATTGTAGTAATGATGATTGTGATGTTCTTAATAGCGAGGTGGGATTATGTAAGACTTTACACCAATGTGTACAACGAGAGTGCAAATTCAAGAATTGAGTTAGCGGAAAAGTTAAAGAAATTACCTCTTTCTTATTTTGGTAAAAGAGATTTGGCAGACCTTGCGGAAACCATGATGAATGACATGAACTTATATGAAACAATTTTTTCTCATGCTGTACCTCATATATATTCAACGGCTATATCCACAAGTATTATTGCTTTAATGCTTATCTTCTATAATTGGAAACTTGCACTTGCAGCCCTTTGGGTAATTCCCATTTCTATTTTGATTATATTTTTATCAAAGAAAAGTCAGAAAAAAATAGTACAAGGCTGGATAGATGATAATCGTAAGGTTTTTGATAATCTACAGGAAAATATAGAGCAGATAGAGCAAATAAAATCTTACAACTTAGAAGATAGGATGTTAAATGATTTTTTTGAAAAATTAAATGCATCCACAAAACAGAAGACGAAAGGTGAAGTTGTAGCCGGAACACTTACAGGAATAGCTGCCGCAATTTTAAAGCTTGGAATTATAAGTGTTGCCGTTATCGGCGTCAACATGCTTATGGCAGGGGAGGTAAGTGCGCTGGTTTATATCGCATTTTTAATGCTTACAGCAAGTATTTATCTTCCTATAGAAGGAATAATCACCTTTATGTCAATGATAGTTATGCTTGATGCGGTTGTAGGGAGAATAAAGGAAATAAAGACCATGCCTGTTCAAAAAGGCAAAAAAGATATTGACATTAAAAATTACGATATTGAGTTCAAGGATGTTTATTTCGGATATGATGATTATTCTGTAATAAATTGTGTGAGCTTTACTGCAAAGCAGGGTGAAATCACTGCGCTAATCGGTTCAAGCGGAAGCGGAAAAACAACTCTCACCAAGCTTGCTGCAAGATTTTGGGATATAGATAAAGGAAAGATTTTGATAGGGGGAGAGGACATCGGTAAAATTGATCCGGAAACACTCCTTAAAAATTTCTCTATCGTTTTCCAAGATGTTACTCTTTTTAATTCAAGCATAAAAGATAATATAAAAATCGGTAAAAAAGATGCTACAGATGAAGAGATTATAAGAGCGGCTAAAATAGCAAGATGTTATGAATTTATAGACAAAATGCCGGATGGAATAGATACAGTAATAGGTGAAAACGGACAAAGACTTTCAGGCGGAGAAAGACAAAGAATCTCAATAGCAAGGGCAATACTAAAAGACGCACCAATCATATTGCTTGATGAGGCTACAGCATCTCTGGATGTTGAAAATGAAAGTCTAATTCAAGAGGCTTTATCCGAACTTATAAAAGAAAAAACGGCAATTGTTATTGCTCATAGATTAAGAACAATAAGAAATGCAAACAAAATCGTTTTATTAAATGCCGGAAAAATAGAAGCGATAGGGACAGATGAAGAACTTTGTAAAAGCTCGGAATTTTATAAAGCAATGCTTAGAAAATCAAATATTCAGTGAAAACTTATTTAGAAGGAAAATATAAAAATGGAAAAATTAAGAATTAAAGATTTAGTTACGATAGGTGTATTTACAGTAATATATTTTGTACTTATGTTTGCTTCGGGAATGATTGGTATTGTACCGATTTTATACTTGGCATACCCTACACTGGCAGGCATTATAACAGGAATAGTTATAATGCTCTTTATGGCAAAAGTTCAAAAATCATGGGGATTATTTATACTTGGGTTGATTTGTAGTCTTTTAGCAATTGCAATGGGAAATACATATGTAATATTGATACATGCTGTAATCAGTATGGCAATTGCGGAACTTTTAAGAAAAAAAGGAGAATATAAATCATTTAAATTTAATATGCTCTCATTTGTCGTATTCAACACTTGGATTTGTGGTTTCCTTATGCAAGTTTTGTTGGCTAAAGACAAGGTTATTAAACTGGCGGAAACAGGCGGTATGGGTCACGATTATATAATGAAGCTCATAGCACTTTTGAATTATCGAAGTATGGTATTAGTATATATCGGTGCTGTTGTCGGCGGGATACTCGGCGCATATATCGGTAAAGTCTTTTTGAAAAAGCATTTCGAAAAAGCTGGTATTGTATAATGCTCGTTTCTTTAGACAATCCATATAATCCCAATCCAATTAGTAAAATTTTAGTAAGTTTTTCACTTGGATTTGCTGTATTTTATAAAGTAAATACCTATTTTGAATGGGGAATTGTGCTTCTTATTTCATTTCTTTTTTTAATGAATGGATTTAAGAAAGAAGCCTTAAAAAACATATCATTTTTTGGGGTTCTTTCTTTGATACCTAATCTTGATGTAATTAGAAATATGAATGCGATTTTAATGATGTTTTTTATGCTATTTGCTGTATGTAAGATGTTTTATCTTCCATTTAGTGCGGGAAGTTTTTTTTTAAAAACATCGGATGTAGGAAGTGTAATATCCTCAATGGATAAAATGAATTTACCTCGTACTGTTTCTATACCAATTGCTGTAATGTTTAGGTTTTTTCCTTCATTTAGGGAAGAAAGTCACAATATAAAACTTGCTATGAAAATAAGGGGTATTACATTTAAAAATCCAATTTCATACATCGAGTATGTAATTGTGCCTTTACTTGTTATGTCTTCTAATATTTCTGATGATATTGCAAAGGCAGCAGAAACAAAATGTATTGAAAATCCTGTTAAAAAAACTAGGTACATATCCGTCAAAACGAAAACAGTTGATTTTGTTTATGTGCTTTCAATACTGATTATGGTTATAGGAGGAGCTTTATGGTAGAAATTGAAAATTTATCTCTATCTTATGGAAATTCTCCTAAAGTGTTAAAAAACATTTCTTTAGATGTAAAAAAAGGCGAATGTGTATTATTTACTGGGAAAAGTGGTAGCGGAAAATCTTCAATTATAAATTCTATCAATGGGTTAGCTGTACGATATGATGGAGCTTCTATGGGTGGAACCATCAGGATTGATAATAAAGATATTAAAAACCTCGAATTATACGAAATATCGCTCTTAGTATCAAATGTATTTCAAAATCCAAAGACACACTTTTTCAATATAAATACTACTCTTGAATTACTTCTCTATTTGGAGAATATAGGACTTTCAAAAAAACAAATGGATGAAAGACTAAATGATATGTTGGATTTGTTTCCGATAGAACATCTTTTAAATAGAGATATTTTTAAGCTTTCGGGTGGAGAAAAGCAGATTTTATGTATTGCTGCAAGTTATATATCTGGAACGGAAATCATTGTTTTAGATGAGCCTTCATCAAATCTTGATGAAGAAAACATTTTAATCATAAAAGAAATGCTTATAAAACTTAAAGATAAGGGGAAAACTCTTATAATCTCAGAACATAGAATATTTTATCTAATGGATATTGTAGATAGAGTTTTTTTGATTAAAGATGGGGAAATACAAAAGGAATATACTCAAATAGATTTTATGAAAATACCGTCTGAAAAGCTAAAGAAGTTAGGTTTAAGAAATAAGAATAGAGTAAAACTTACAGTACCCGAAAATGAAAATAAGGGAAATTTAGAAGTAAAAAACATTGAATTTAAGTTTAATGGCATAGATAAAAAATTGCATTTAAAAGACCTCTCTTTTGAAATGGGAAAAATTTACGGCATAGTAGGAACAAACGGACTTGGTAAATCCACTTTGCTCAGATGCCTTATAGGCTTAGAAAGAAAATCGAAGGATGAAATCTATTTGGACGGCAAAAGACTTTCAAAATCAGATAGGCTAAAAATATCATCCCTTGTAATGCAGGATGTTAATCATCAGCTTTTTACCGATTCTATTGCAAGTGAAGTAGGTCTTGGAATAAAAAATATTGAAAGTAGTTATGTTGAAAATATTCTGAAAAAACTTGATTTATATGAATCAAAAGATCGTCATCCAATGAGCTTGTCAGGTGGACAAAAGCAAAGGGTAGCAATTGCATCTGTACTATGTAAAAAATCTAAACTTATGTTTTTTGATGAGCCTACTAGTGGAATGGATTATTGCAATATGATGAACATATCCCATCTGATCAACGAATGTAAAAGCGATAAGAAAATAATATTCATTGTTTCACATGACCAAGAATTTTTAAATTCGATAGCTGACAATGTTATATATTTGTAAATATCCATAGTGATACTCATATTTGAAAAATCAAAATAAAGGAGATTTAAAGATGTAAGGAGATAAAAATATGAAATATCATGACATGATAATAGAAAATATAAGTGTATGTGAATTTCTTTTATCGTGTGAAAGTAAGATATTTTGTTTAGGAAAATTTTTATGCGTTATTAAATAATATAATAGAAAAAGAATACATTTCTAAAAGAGGACTTTTTACGCCAAAGTGTAGAAGTCCTCCTTTTTTATTATCACTAACGGAAAAGGAGAGAATGGGAGTCGTTTAACCTTATATTCCATTCATAATGGCCGTGCGATTGAGGGGACAAGAGTTCTAACGGGTGATGTTATCGGTGAAACACCAGATAATACAGGTTTGAAAGTTTCTTATCAAAAGTATAAGAACAAGAAAGAAAAATTGGTGTATGTCAATCTTCAATTTTATTTCCCAAAAGTCATTCAACTTCAGACTACTATTTTACCAGCAATTAGTCAGTTTGGTGGGGATGAGTTTGAATGAGCAAAACATATTTATGAGTTTTTGAAATCTCAAGGGCCAAGCGGTGGTAGACACCAGAATAAACCGACTGACTAGGTGGCTTACAGGTTCTGTAAGTCGTCTTTTTTACTTTAATAGTAATGTTTTACATTTTAAGGAGAACGCAGTTTTGGCTCGTTCTCTTTTTTTGTTGTGATACTTCTTTCAAGGAATATTTGATAGGATTGGAGTGAAAAAAGATTAACTAGGAAAGAAGGAAGTATATGGAAGCCATTTATCAACGTGATTCGGATCAAGATGGACTAACTGATGCTCAAGAATTGACGCTAGGAACCAATCCTCTTAGCGCAGATTCTGATGGTGATGGTCGTTCAGATTTAGTAGAAGTAGAAGAAGGAACCAATCCCTTAGAAAAGGATTTACAAGACATGGGCCAAACAAGTATAACTGAACCGTCTTCAGTATTTATGGAAATGAAACAAAAGATTTCAGATATGATGGAGAGTCACTACAAGGAATTTATACAGGCTCTGATTAGTATTGAAACAGGGATTGAAAACCAACAAGACCTAGAAGACTTATATACTTACTACATGAGAACAGATGCCGTTTCTCTTTTGTCTAGTGATTTAGAAAGCAGTCCTCAAGAGGTTGAAATGGAGATAGAGTTGTAGGGGAATCATGTGATTCTCCTATTTTCGTATAGATGAAAGGAGCGAGTATGGAAGTAATGCAATTATTGGCTATGTTTCGTGGAACAATTCCAAAAGATAGGGAGAAAATGGGCCTATTTCTTCGTTATCAAGCGCAACATTTTGATGAGAAATGGCAAGACTTGGTAGAGAGTTTTTTGGCTGAAGAGGGCAAGATAAAAGAGATACCTCATGTCTATTCATTTCATCAAGATATTATTTCTTTCCTAGAGGCCAGTTCTGAAAATAATGACCAAGATCTAGAAAGTTACACAAGAAATTTTGGACAAGCAGGTCTAGATAAATTATCTCAATTAAGCAATTGGGAGAAAAACTTGGTGCTAGAAGTCGCAACCTATAACCTTTCCACTCGATTTCACATCCAATCTGGAAAAGAGAAGTTAGAACCATTAAGTGAGCTTGTATTTCATCAAAATCAGGATGTCAATTTAGTCAATGTCTATCGGGTTGCGAATAATCTATCTGACCGTATTAGTAGAGATATAGAGGAATTTCTTCTAATGGTTGACTCAAAAGAGCTTAAAAAAGAAGTTATTGAGATTCATTTTGAAGAAAAAGAGGGAGATGTTCTAGCTTATTTGGGTTCAGAATTGATGGCTACTTTAGATACCGTGACGGATCTTGTCCATCATGAAGAAAACTACACACAACTCCCACTGACACAAAAGCTGAAGATTATTACTCATTTTGATGAAGTAAAGGCTATAAGAAAAAAGTCTAATCAAGTAGAGGAATCTTTGTCTCCTTCAAGTGATGTTGAACAGGAAACGGAAGAAACGAACTCTTTTTCTAATGTCGATAAAATTGTAGAAGAAGCTTTGAGGAAATATCCAATCGGTTCACAAGTAAGTTATAAAGGACAAGTATTTCAGTTGGTTTCGATTGAAAATGCACAGTTAAATAACTTAGTTCGCCTAGAGCTATTCAATGATTCCAACCAGTTATTTGAAGAAAGTCCTATCTTATACTTGAACAGTTTAGAAGAGATTGAACAAGTATTGTCTATCGTAGAACTTGAAAAAGAAGATTCAGAGATTGAGATTGATTCATCAAGTGAAAATCAGGAAATAGATTTGTTTTCCTACCTGGAAGAAGAAAAGGAAAAAGATAAGGAAACAGAATCAACACCACTTATTTCAAGTGTAGAAGAGTTGGATATTCCTGTTCAAGATTTTGTTTTTCCAGATGATTTAGAGGACTTTTATCCTAAGACAAATCGAGAAAAAATTGAAACGAATATCGCCGCAATTGAACTTGTTAAAAGATTAGAAAAAGAGAGACGACAAGCAAATCCAGAAGAACAAGAACTACTAGCCAAGTATGTCGGATGGGGTGGCCTTGCCAATGAATTTTTTGATGAACTCAATCCAAAGTATGAAACAGAACGTTTAACTCTTAAGAGTTTAGTAAGTAAATCAGAATACTCCACTATGAAACAAAGTTCTCTCACAGCCTATTATACAGACCCAATGATTATTCGCCAGATTTGGCAAAAGTTACTGGATGATGGTTTTGAGGGAGGAAGGATATTAGATCCTTCTATGGGAACTGGGAACTTCTTTGCGGCTATGCCTAGAAGTATACGAGATAAATCAGAACTCTATGGGGTTGAATTAGACAGTGTGACAGGCGCAATCGCAAAACAACTCCACCCCAATACCCATATTGAAGTGCGAGGATTTGAAGAAGTTCCCTATCAAAATAATAGTTTTGATTTAGTCTTAACGAATGTTCCTTTTGGAAATTTTCGCATTGCCGATAAAAACTATGATAAACCTTATATGATTCACGACTACTTTGTCAAACACTCACTTGATTTAGTAAGAGACGGAGGACAAGTGTCGATTATCTCATCTATTGGCACAATGGATAAGCGGACAGATAATGTCTTACAAGAGATTAAATCCAACACTCATTTTTTAGGGGGAGTTCGGTTGCCAGATACGGCTTTTAAAAAGATTGCAGGTACCCGAGTGACTACAGATCTCCTCTTCTTTCAAAAGGACCAAGCAAAGAATCTTAATGAAGAGGAACTTGTTTTTAATGGTTCTATTCCCTTTGAGGAGGATAAGCGTGTCTGGATCAATCCATATTTTGATGGGAAATACAATACACAAGTTTTGGGTGAATATGAGGTACGTAATTTTAATGGAGGTACTCTCAATGTTAAGGGGGTATCAGAAACATTAGCTACTGACATAATGAAAGCATTAGAGAATGTGGAAGCACTTAAACAAATTGACAATTCTTTGAAAGCACCTGTTTTTATCCAAGAAGAAGTGGATAATTCTATCCCAAGTCGTATACGTGAGGACTTAGCGCTCTATTCTTTTGGATACGAGGGAAATCAAATTTATTACCGAGATACGCATGGCATTCGGAACAGTTCAAAAGTAGACGAAATTAGTTATTATGTAGATGAGAATGGAGATTTTAAAGCTTGGGACAGTTCTTTGTCTGAACATAAAATAGATCGATTTGTGCAACTTCATTTGACAGATGAGGAAGCACTAGATGTTTACAAGTCAGAAGAAGCGAGTAAAAGAGGGAAATATAAGGGACTGTTCAAAAAAACTGTCTTTTATGAAAGTCCCTTATCGGATAAGGATATTGGTCGCATTAAGGGCATGGTTGATTTGAGAGAGACCTATCAATCCTTAATTGAAATTCAACGTCATCAAGATTATAGTCGGACAGATTTTCAGGTATTACTTAGTAAACTCAATCGTGACTATGACCGCTTTGTAAGTCAATTTGGATACTTGAATGCCTCCGTTAATCGGAACTTATTTGATAGTGACGATAAGTATTCTTTACTAGCAAGTTTAGAAGATGAATACATTGATTCTAAAGATCAGAAAGTAAAATATAAAAAATCTTTAGCCTTTGAGAAAGCATTGGTTAGGCCAGAGAGAGTGATTGCAAGAGTTTCAACTGCTCTAGATGCCTTAAACTCTAGTTTATCGGATGGTAGAGGGGTTGATTTAGACTATATGGTATCAATTTATCCCGAACATAGCCAAGCTGCTATTTTAGATGAGTTAGGTGACCAGATTTTAATAGATCCCGAAAGATATTTAAGAGGAGAAAGAAAATATCTTTCTAAGAACCAGTTTTTGTCAGGAGATATTCTCAACAAGATAGAAGTAGTTCAACTATTAGTGGAGGAAAACAACCAAGAATATGATTGGAACCACGCTTTAGATTTGTTAGAATCTGTTCGCCCTCCGCGGATTCATCTGGCAGATATTGAGTTCAAAATAGGGTCACGTTGGATCCCTCAATCCGTTTATGGTAAATTTGCCTTTGAATGTTTTACCAATCGTGAATTTGAATTGTCTTCGCCTGATGTAGAACAAGTCATTGAAGTGAATCCTGTTGATGGGCAGGTTCATTTAAGGACATCATTTGCTTATCGCTATCCAAGTGCCAAAGATAGTAGTCTTGGAGTCAGTGGGTCACGTTATGATACAGGAAGAAAGATTTTTGAGAATTTACTTAATTCGAACCAACCTACTATTACCATGACTATTACGGAAGGAGAAAAGAAAAAGACCATCACAGATTTGGAAAAAACTTCTGTTCTAAGAGCGAAAGAGCAGCATTTACAAGAGCTCTTTCAAGAATTTGTCTCACGGTATCCAGAAGTCCAACAAGTCATTGAGGAAAGCTATAATCGTCTTTATAATCGAACAGTTAGTCGAGAGTATGACGGTAGCCATCTAGTCATTGATGGCTTGGCACAAAACATCAGCCTTCGCCCTCATCAAGAGAATGCCATTCAAAGAATCGTAGAAGAAAAAAGAGCTTTATTAGCTCATGAGGTAGGTTCAGGAAAGACCTTGACCATGCTTGGTGCTGGGTTTAAATTAAAGGAGTTGGGGATGGTTCATAAGCCCTTGTATGTGGTGCCCTCTAGTTTGTCTGCTCAATTTGGCCAAGAGATCATGAAATTTTTCCCTACTAAAAAGGTCTTTGTGACTACTAAGAAAGATTTTGTGAAGGCGAGAAGAAAACAATTTGTGTCACGTATTATTACAGGAGATTACGATGCCATTGTCATTGGGGATTCTCAATTTGAAAAAATCCCTGTCAGTAAAGAAAGACAGATGAACTATATTGAGGATAAACTCAATGAACTACGAGAGATTAAAACACATTCTGAAAACAAGTATACCGTTAAAGAAGCGGAGCAATCAATAAGTGGTCTAGAGAAACAATTGGAAGAACTCCAACGCTTTAATCGTGATAGTTTTATTGATTTTGAGAACTTAGGAATTGATTTTCTCTTTGTGGATGAAGCACATCACTTTAAAAATATTCGTCCAATTACTGGACTTGGGAATGTAGCAGGGATTACTAATACAACTTCTAAGAAGAATGTGGATATGGAGATGAAGGTTCGACAGATTCAGGAAGAACATGATTTTAAAAATATTGTCTTTGCGACAGGAACACCTGTTTCCAATTCTATTAGTGAGTTGTATACTATGATGAACTACATTCAACCGGATATCTTAAAACGCTATCAAGTTGATTATTTTGACTCTTGGGTAGGTGCTTTTGGAGAAATTCAAAACTCTATGGAATTAGCTCCTACAGGGGATAAGTACCAACCTAAGAAACGATTTAAAAAGTTTGTCAATCTACCTGAGTTGATGAAAATCTATAAAGAAACAGCCGACATTCAAACATAAGATATGTTGGATTTACCTGTTCCAGAAGCTCATATTATCCCTATTGAGAGTGAGTTAACTGAAAACCAGAAACTCTATCTAGAAGAATTGGTTATGAGGTCAGATATGGTCAAATGTGGAACAGTTGATCCGAGTCAGGATAACATGTTAAAAATTACGGGTGAGGCACGAAAACTAGCAATTGATATGCGTTTATTGGACTCTAGTTATAGTCTAGCAGATAATCATAAACTGCTTCAGGTAGTGGATAATGTTGAAAGAATTTATCGTGAGGGAATGGAAAATAAGGCTACTCAGATGATTTTTTCAGATATTGGCACACCTAAGAAAAAAGATAATGGCTTTGATGTTTATTCTGAGATTAAGGCTTTATTAGTTGATAGAGGAGTCCCTAGTAAGGAAATTGCCTTTGTACATGATGCCAATAGTGATGAAAAGAAGAATAGTTTGTCTCGAAAGGTCAATGCAGGAGAGGTGCGGATTCTCCTTGCCTCAACTGAAAAAGGAGGAACAGGTTTAAATGTTCAGAGCAAGATGAAAGCAGTTCATCATCTGGATGTACCGTGGAGACCAAGTGACATTCAGCAGCGCAATGGACGGATTATCCGACAGGGAAATGAAAACAAGGAAGTGGATATTTACCACTATATTACCAAAGGTTCGTTTGATAATTATCTATGGGCAACTCAGGAGAACAAACTCCGTTATATTAAGCAAATTATGACTTCTAAGGAGCCGATTCGTGCTGCAGAAGACATTGATGAGCAGACTATGACAGCTTCTGATTTTAAGGCACTAGCAACAGGTAATCCTTATCTCAAATATAAGATGGAACTAGAGAATGATCTAACTCTATTAGAAAATCAAAGACGCGCCTTTCAACGCAGCAAGGATCACTATCGTCATACAATCTCTTACTGTGAAGAAAATATGCCCATTCTTGAGAAACGATTAAGCAAGTATGAAGGCGACATTCAACAGTCTGAAATGTCGAAAGACCAGGCATTTTCTATGACGATAGGCAAGCAAGCTTTTGACCAACGAGCTGAAGCAGGGGAATCCCTACACCGTCTTATCCGTCATAATCAATCTGACAGCAAAGAATTCCGTACCCTGGCAAGTTATCGAGGATTTGACATTAAAATGCTTAGTCTTCCAACAAATCAACCTCTTCCTGAAACCTTCTCTGTTAAGATTGTAGGAGAAAATCAATATTCTGTCAGTTTAGATTTGTATTCTCCTTTGGGGACAATTCAAAGGCTCCAACATACGATTGATCATATTAAAGAGGACCAAGTGAAAACTCAGAACTTATTAGATGAATTAAAGGATAAATGGACTACTGCTGAGGTAGAAATTGAGAAAAATTTTCCAAAGGAAGAGGATTATCAAACTAAAAAGGCCGAATACGATGTACTCGCGCCATTGATTGAAACAGAAACGGATTTAGATATTATAGATCAAGCCTTAAGACAATTCCATGAAAAAGGAAACGAAAAACAGGAACAACTTTCTTTTGAATTGGATTAAAAAATAGATACAAATAGCGGACAAGAAATGAAAAGCGCGGTAGAATAAAGATAGAAAGAAACGAGGTAACGATTATGATGGAAGATACCTATTATCAATTAGAAGAGGCTTTGGTACAGGGATTTCAAACGCCTGAAGAATACCAAGCCTACAAGGAGTTAAAAGAACATTATGAGGAAGTGACGGGGGATTACAGCTTTTCTATACGAGAACTCACTAGCCAATTGGAAATCTCTCTTCAGAATCATCGAGGTGTGGACTTTGAAGAGCATGAAAAAGAGGAGTATTTGGACTTAGTTCAAAAGCTAGAGGAATTTGATTCCTCTCTTGCCACCCATTATCGTCAATTGATTGATTAGGAAGGAGAAAGTCATGAATGATTTACTCCTTATCCCAGTAATTTTTTTAGCAGTAGGAGGAATTCTCATTCTTTTATGGAGACTCTTTCTTATTGCCAGTGGACTTTTCCTTATTGGTTTTATCAGTTTTCTTATTTTCGTGGAGGTCTATGGAATTTATTTGTTCTTTACTGAACCGACTTTATACTTTGATGATATCAGGCAACATGGTTTAACTAGTTTTACGGCTGTGTACCTTTTCATCAATCTGATGTTGGTTCTAGGATTCAGTTGGCGTTTCATAAACTCCAAAACTAAGGAAAGTATGTAAACTTGTTAGATGGTTAAAAAACTTTATCTGAATCTAAATTCGGATAGGGTTTTTTATTTGCCTTGATTCTTTCATATACATCATAGCTAAATTGGAGTAATAATTTATGAAAATCATTATCCTCACTATTATTACTTGTATTTATGGCTTGTTTATGGCGTTCAATATGAGAAAGAGCTCTTCTCAAATTTTCTTCTTTTAATTTGTTCATATTTATATTATAAACTGAAGACAGCTAATTTTGATATTTTTCTCTGAACTGTACGATTTTTCGCCTGAAATGTAGGAATTACCTTTCGTTGTGATGTGATAAAACTTACAAGTTCTTTTTGTTATTCTTGACCTAGTTTTTATAGAAAGAAGGTCTAAGATGTTAAATAAAGTCAAAACTAAAGCCTTAATTAGTGTTGGAGCAGTAGCCGCAACTAGCTTTATTCTCATGATGGGATATACTGCTGGTCAACATTCTACTGCTAAACAAAGTCGCAAAGAAATCGAATTGGCTGCAGCTAAACTTGTAGAGGACAAACAAGCAGAAGATAAAGCCAGCATTTTGTCATCGGATACTGTAAAAGAATTTTTGACTCAGTACTATACGAAAGAAAAACTAGGAGAAAATAATACACGCATTCAACCTTATATGACTGAATCGGCTTATTCTCAAGAATTGACAAGTCAAAACGATGCCATGAACCAAGTGTATAAGGACTATATTTTGGATTATCATTTTGAAAAAGCTGATATCTTTGTCAATCAGACTACGAATCAAGCCATTGCCATGGTCTCTTATAATGTAACCTATGTATCTGATTTAAAGAATGCCAACCAATCAAAGACCAATCAGACAGAAACAAGAACTGTTAAATTGTCCTATTCTAAACTACCTGGTAAGTTATTGGTCAATCAAGTGCAGGTTTGGAAATCTGGGTTAGATGATTTAGATAAGGCCACTCCCAAAACTTTGGAAGAATCCTCATCTGTTCCATCACTGCCAAATACTACGACAAAATGATGATATTGCATGGAAATAGAAGAATGTAAGCAAATTTCAATTCTTGATGTAGCAAGTCGTTTAGGTATCTCCTTTAAACAAGTTTCTAGCAGTGTCTATGAACATCCTGAACACGATTCATTTCGGATTTTTTCAACTACCAATACTTTTAAATGGTTTTCAAGAGATATTCAAGGTGATGTCATTGATTTTGTTCGACTTGTTCAGGGAATTTCCTTTAAAGAAGCTCTATCCTTTCTTTCTGAAGAACCTTTTCAAAAAGAAGCTGTTCAAGAAAAAAGAGAGAGACCATTTTATTATCCTTTAAAGAGAGTAGAAGATTCTAACTGTAGTCTGGCCAGATATTACTTAACAGAATGTAGAGGAATTTCAGACGAAATTATACAAAAGATAATTCAACAAGGTTTGATAGCACAAGCTAGTTGGAAAACAAATGAAACTGTTGAACCTGTTATTGTTTTTAAAAGCTTTGATCATCGTCACAAGCTGCAGGCAGCAAGCTTACAAGGGATTTATAAGAATCCCGCTCTTTCTAGAAAGAGGTTAAAAACGATTCTAAAAGGAAGCCATGGACATATTGGAATATCCTTTGACATTGGTAAACCAAATAGACTGGTCTTTTGTGAATCGTTCATCGACTTGATGAGCTATTACGAACTGCATCAACAAAGTCTATCAGATGTTCGCTTGGTATCTATGGAAGGATTAAAAAGGTCTGTTGTTGCTTATCAAACTTTACGACTGATAGCTGAAGAAAATCAGAAGTTGGAATTTTTGGATACAGTAATACCTTCAAAGTTATTGCCTTTAATCAATACAATTCGTGATACCACCAGCTATTTTGATAATCATCCTGATTTATTGACACTTGCGGTAGATTGTGATGATGCAGGAAAAGATTTTTCTGATAAGTTATCTCAATCAGGATTTCCTGTTTTCCTGGATTTACCTGATAATGAATCTGGGAAAGAAAAAGTAGACTGGAATGATGTCCTTAGAGAAAAGAAATCAGATTTACAATTGATGATCGAGAATGCAAAAGATACATTGAGGAATCAACCAGTAAGACAAACCTCTCAATGTTTAGAATTGTGATAACAAAATCAAGACGTTTTAGCTAATATTAGAATGAAGGAGGATCGTATATGACCATTATTGAACGCTTAGAAGAAAAGGTCACTAGGCAAGAAAGTAAGGTAGCAAGAGAGACAGAAAAACTAGCTGCTTACAAAGAGCAACTGGAGACAGCGATGTTTGCGACGTTCAAAAGACGTCAAAGCATTAGTCACATGAGTTTTGAAGAAGCTCTTGACCATGCCTTCGGTAGAGAAAGACAATTCGATGATTCTGAATTTAGAAAGGATGAAATGAGTGAATGACAAAAGATTGGAATTTTAATCAACCATTAGAAAGTAAATCAGAAAATCAAGAAGATCCAGATAAAATTGCGGCCTTATTTGGTAATCATCAAGGAGGTAATGATGTAAATTATGAAGCAGCTTTTCAAAAGCGTAAACAAGCACCTGTGACGGAATCAAATTCTAGTTCTAAACCCAAAGTTACAGAGGTTAGAACAGGAAAAGAGACAGATATCACTACAAGTTATCAGCAACATCTTAAAAGACTGATTGCGGATAACAATAGCGATATTCAAAGTAGTCAAAAGAAAATTGAAGAGCTACATACGTTGATTGACACAAAGAATAAAGACAATAAGAAATTGCAGTCCATTTACGATGCGATTTCCGAATTACACTAAGCAGTCCTGATAGGCTGCTTTTTTTGAGAGGTTATAGATGTTTACAACATTTTTTAAGAAAAATCAAGACAATAGTGATGTATTTAAGAAGCTAATTCATCGACTATCTGATATGTCTGTCCAAGATCTTGAAAAAATAGACCGACTGCTAGATATCATTTTCACTCCAGAACAAGAATCAGAACAACTAAAAACAGAATCAATTTATAGGGAAGAAACATTGGACGACACATTAAAGGAAGCTAAGAATCAACTTCATAAGGAACAATTGGAGAAGAATTTAGAGAGATTTAGGAAAAATAGTCAATAACGCACCAAATTTGGTGCATTATTCTTTTTTATGCTATAATGGATTTAGAAAAATAAAGGAGTTTGCCATGATTGGAAAGAACATAAAATCCTTACGTAAAACACTTGACTTAACACAACCCGAATTTGCCCGAATTATAGGAATTTCTCGCAATAGCTTGAGTCGTTATGAAAATGGCACTAGTTCAGTCTCTACGGAACTAATAGATATCATCTGCCAGAAGTTTAATGTATCTTATGTCGATATTGTAGGGGAAGATAAAATGCTGAATCCTGTTGAAGATTATGAATTGACTTTAAAAATTGAAATTGTGAAAGAAAGAGGTGCTAATCTACTATCTCGACTCTATCGTTATCAAGATAGTCAGGGAATTAGCATTGATGATGAATCTAATCCTTGGATTTTAATGAGTGATGATCTATCTGACTTGATTCATACGAATATCTATTTAGTAGAAACTTTTGATGAAATAGAGAGATATAGCGGTTATTTGGATGGAATTGAACGTATGTTAGAGATATCTGAAAAACGGATGGTAGCCTAATGGAAATCCAAGATTATACCGATAGTGAATTCAAACATGCTTTAGAGCGGAACATTCGCTCACTGACAAGAGGAAAAAAGTCCAGTAAGCAACCTATAGCGATTTTGCTTGGAGGGCAAAGTGGTGCTGGTAAGACTACAATTCATCGTATTAAACAGAAAGAATTTCAAGGAAATATTGTTATCATAGATGGCGATAGTTTTCGTTCTCAGCATCCACACTATTTAGAACTGCAGCAAGAATATGGCAAAGATAGCGTTGAATACACCAAAGATTTTGCAGGTAAAATGGTAGAGTCTTTAGTAACTGAATTGAGTCATTTGGGATACAATCTTTTGATTGAGGGAACTTTACGAACAATTGATGTTCCAAAGAAAACGGCACAACTCTTGACAAATAAGGGATATGAAGTACAATTAGCCATAATCGCAACAAAGCCTAAGCTGTCCTATCTGAGCACTCTTATTCGATACGAAGAACTGTACGCTATCAATCCAAATCAAGCACGCGCAACTCCAAAAGAACATCATGATTTCATTGTAAATCATCTAGTTGATAATACACGACAATTGGAAGAACTAGCTATCTTTGAAAGAATTCAAATTTACCAACGAGATAGAAGTTGTGTATATGATTCAAAAGAAAATACAACTTCAGCAGCAACCGTTCTTCATGACTTACTATTTGGAGAATGGAATCAAGTAGAGAAGGATATGCTTAAATCAGGAGAAGAAAGATTGAAAGATTTAACTAATCGAAATGGTTTGTAGAGTTAGATTTTTAAAATAAAGTCTATTGGATCGTCAATTAAAAAATAACGATCCTTTTTTATATTCTCTATCTTCTTGTTCTTCATATTTTTTCAAAAGTTTTAGCATTCTTCAGTGATGATTTCCTAACAATATAAGTACGAATTTAGAGTAGTTTATGATTATTTTAAATCTTGGGGATTATTAAACTCTTGATTTTTTCCAGCAGCTATGGTATTCTTTTGTTAGTTAATAAACTTACAAAAGGAGAACAAATGTTTTCACCTATTAAATTAAAAGAAAAAAGAGAAAGTCAGGGGTTATCACAATCTCAACTTGCATCCAGTTTGGGAATCAGTAGAGCTTCATACTTTAATTGGGAATTAGGTAAAACAAAGCCTAATCAAAACAATCTAACCAAATTGAGTCAGATTTTGAATGTTGATCCTCGATATTTTGAATCAGAGTATGAAATAGTTGAAACTTATCTCAAGCTAACTGAAAAGAATCAAAAAGCGACACTTCATTATGCAAAAGAATTATTGAACAATCAAAACTCTAAAGTTGTAGAAGTTTCTGAACGATTTGCTTATAAGGTCTATGAAAAATTATCAGCTGGTACAGGAACAGCTTACTTTGATGATGGTAATTACGATACAGTTTACTTCAATCATCAATTTGATTATGACTTTGCATCATGGGTGTTTGGTAATTCAATGGAACCGACATATGAAAATGGTTCTGTAGCCCTTATTAAGCAAACAGGATTTGATTATGATGGAGCTATCTATGCCATCGATTGGGATGGTCAAACCTATATCAAGAAAGTGTATCGTGAAGAAAATGGACTTCGTTTAGTTTCACTCAATCGAAACTATTCAGATAAGTTTGCGCCTTATGATGAGAATCCTCGTATCATAGGGAAAATTGTTGGAAACTTTATGCCTTTAGAGGACTGAGTATGACTTGGTTTGATTATAGTCTCGAACCTAAAAGCGACATTGCCTTTATTGATATGAAATCTTTTTACGCAAGTGTAGAATGTGTAGATAGAGGCCTGCATCCACTTAAGACTTCACTTTGTGTTATGAGTCGTGCAGATAATTCTGCGGGTTTAATTCTTGCCTCCTCTCCTATGTTTAAGAAGGTATTTGGGAAATCAAATGTTGGACGTTCCTATGATTTACCATTTGATGTAAAGACTAGAAAGTTCTCTTACTATAATGCTAGAAAGCAAGGGTTACCGACAACGATAGACTATGTCCGTTATATAGAAGAGTGGGCAAAATCAACAGTGATTGTTCCTCCGAGAATGGATACTTATATTGCAGTCAATATGGAGATTCAAAAAATCTTTCAAGATTTTGCAGCACCAGACGATATTTATCCCTACTCAATTGATGAAGGTTTTATTGATTTAACAAGTTCATTAAATTATTTTGTGCCTGATAAAAGTATTAGTCGAAAAGATAAGTTAGACATCATCTCAGCTGCTATTCAAAAAAAGATTTGGAGAAAAACAGGAATCTATTCAACGGTTGGTATGTCTAATGCCAATCCCTTATTAGCAAAGTTAGCACTAGATAATGAAGCTAAAAAGACTCCGACAATGAGAGCCAATTGGTCCTATGAAGATGTTGAAAAGAAAGTATGGTCTATCCCTAAAATGACAGATTTCTGGGGAATTGGGAATCGGATGGAGAAGAGATTACATAGTTTAGGTATCTTTTCGATTAAAGAATTAGCTAAGGCTAATCCTGACTTGATTAAAAAAGAGCTTGGTATCATGGGCTTAGAGTTATGGTTTCATGCTAATGGGATTGATGAAAGTAATGTTCATAAACCTTATAAGCCAAAGTCAAAAGGAATAGGGAACTCTCAAGTTTTACCTAGAGATTATGTCAAACAAAGAGATATTGAAATCATACTTCGTGAGATGGCAGAACAAGTTGCAGTTAGATTGAGAAGAGCTGGTAAGAAAGCAACTGTAGTTTCTATACACTTAGGGTATTCTAAAGTGGAACAGAAACGATCTATTCATACTCAAATGAAGATTGAACCAACCAATCAAACAGCACTACTTACAAACTATGTTTTAAAGTTATTTCACACTAAATATACTTCAGGAGCTATCAGAAGTGTTGCAGTGAGCTATTCAGGTTTAGTAGATGAATCATTTGGATTGATTTCATTATTTGATGATGTTGAGAAAATAGAAAAAGAAGAAAGGCTCCAGTCCGCAATTGATGCTATTCGAACAGAATTTGGTTTTACTTCACTATTGAAAGGGAATGCCCTGGATCAAGCTTCTAGAACAATCGCAAGAAGTAAACTCATTGGTGGTCATTCAGCTGGAGGATTAGATGGACTAAAATGATGAATCGTTCTTATTTACCTTTTTTGTCTGCAAGAGAGTATCAAGACCGTGGGATGGCTAAGTGGATGGGATTCTTTTTGTCAGAACATTCCAGTTCTCTTTGGGAAGAAAAAAATAGAGAAGACATCTCCATTTCCCTATCAATGGAAGAGAAAGTTCTATTTGTTCGTCAACTTTATACGAATGTATTCCCAGCAACTTTTGTTTGTAAGCTCTCAAATAGAAGAAAAGTAGTATCGGGTATTGTTAAAGAGATTGGGAGAGAGTCTATATCCATTAAATCAGACTCTGGTTTTCTTCGATTAAGATGGGGAGATATACTCGATATACAGATAGAAGGGGTAGATTTATATGAATCGTAAAGAATTATATGATGATAAATTACAGCTAGATTATTTTTCTGATTCTTATTTAAGGTTTGAGTCAGATTTTTACAAGTATTCTGCTTTAGATATACCATTAACATTTATCACTGATGATATTTTACGCACCATGGCTATGTCTCAGAAACATTATTTTAAATTAAACAAAAGCAAATCTTTAGACAATCGTGATCATTACTTTGTTTTTTCTATCAAGATGAACAAAGATAGTAGTGGGATTAGGCAGTATGAATATCAGAGACATTGTTTTAATTTGTAAGAGTCCGATAGGGCTCTTTTTTCTGTGATAATTTTATCAAAAAGTATTTGTTATACTTTTTTTAATTTAGATTTATCTTGGGGGTTTGGGGGCGTGCCACCACATTTTCATATCGTTTGTTTTTTAAACCGTGAGGTTTGAAATGGCAGGCGATATGATTTTTGGGATATTGTGGACACAATATCTGAGCTCGCAAAGCCTTACAAAAATGTTGAATCTATTTTGAAAAATATACTGACAGTGTCTGTAAGCTTACATTGTCAGTACAGGTATCAATGAGGGAGGAAAAGTCATATGAAAAGAGATATACGTAGTATTCGGAAACAATTTCGCTTAACAGAAACGGAAGAAAAACAAATATTAGATTTAATGAGAGAGAAAGGAGAGGATAATTTTTCTGATTTTCTCCGTAAAAGCTTACTATTGTCTGATGGACAAAAACAGATGGAAAAATGGTTCAACATTTGGAAAAATCAAAAGTTGGAACAAATTAGCCGTGATGTTCATGAAATATTAATAATTGCTAAAATAAATCATCAGGTTACTCAAGAACATGTTTCTATTCTGTTAACTTGTATTCAAGAATTAATTAAAGAGGTAGAAAAAACAAGTCCTCTTAGTGAAGATTTTAGTAACAAATACATGAGGTGGTAGAGTGGAACACCGATATAGAACAAATTTAAAAAAAGTCTTTTTATCTGATCTCGAATTAGTCAAATTAAATGAAAATATCTCAAAAAGTAACTGCTTATCCTTTTCAGAATATGCTAGACGAACTCTATTAGATCCTGGTATGAATTTCATCACCATTGATACGAATAGTTATCAAGATTTAATTTTTGAATTAAAACGAATAGGAAATAATATTAATCAAATCGCCAGAAGCATAAATTATTCGAACTTAATAACGGAAGTTGAATTAGATGAATTGAGAAAAGGTATAGAAGAGTTAATAGTAGAAGTGGAGAAAGATTTTCTTATCCAATCTGAAAAATTGAGGAAATTTTATGGTCGTCACTAAACACTTTGCGATACATGGAAAAAATTATCGTAGTAAACTAATCAAATATATTTTGAATCCAAGTAAAACAAAAAACCTAACACTAGTTTCAGATTTTGGCATGAGAAATTATTTAGATTTTCCTAGTTATAAAGAACTAGTGAAGATGTACAATGATAATTTTTTAAGCAATGATACTCTTTATGAAATTCGTCATGATAGGCAAGAAGCAAATCAAAGAAAAATTCATTCTCATCATATCATTCAGTCCTTTTCTCCAGATGACCATCTTACTCCAGAACAAATCAATCAGATTGGTTATGAGACAGTTAAAGAGTTAACAGGTGGTAGATTTCGATTTATCGTGGCAACTCATGTTGATAAAGATCATATCCACAATCACATCATACTAAATTCAATTGATAAGAATTCTGATAAAAAGTTTCTATGGGATTATAAAGCAGAACGTAATCTAAGAATGGTTTCAGATCGTCTTTCAAAAATTGTAGGCGCAAAAATTATAGAAAATCGTTATTCTCATCATCAGTATGAAGTTTATCGAAAAACAAATTACAAATACGAAATAAAACAACGAGTATATTTTCTAATCGAGAACTCGAAAAATTTTGAAGATTTCAAGAAAAAAGCAAAAGCTTTACATTTAAAAATTGATTTTAGACACAAGCATGTTACTTATTTTATGACTGATTCAAATATGAAACAAGTCGTACGTGATAGTAAATTGAGTAGAAAACAACCTTATAATGAAACTTATTTTAAGAAAAAGTTTGTTCAAAGGGAAATCATAAACATCTTAGAATTTTTACTTCCGAAAATGAAGAATATGAATGAATTGATTCAACGAGCAGAATTTTTGGGCTTAAAAATAATTCCGAAAGCAAAACATGTTCTATTTGAATTTGATGGGATTAAGATTTCAGAGCAGGAATTGGTAAAAACGAATCAGTATAGTGTTAGTTATTTTCAAGACTATTTTAATAACAAAAATGAAACTGTTGTCTTAGATAATAAAAATTTAGTTGAACGTTACAATGAAGAAAAGCTAATTAAAGAAAAAAAGTTGCCGACAGAAGATGGGATATGGAAATCATATCAAGATTTCAAGAGAAATAGGGATGCTGTTCATGAGTTTGAAGTAGAGTTGAATCTTAATCAAGTTGAAGAAGTGGTAGAAGATGGAATTTACATTAAGGTACAGTTTGGAATCCGACAAGAAGGACTTATTTTTGTACCAAATATTCAAATCAATATGGAAGAAGAAAAAGTTAAAGTATTTCTCAGAGAAACTAGTTCTTACTATGTATATCATAAAGATTCAGCAGAAAAAAATCGCTTTATGAAAGGTAAAACTTTGATTAGACAATTTAATCTTCAGTATGAATCGCAGTATATGTATAGAAGAATTCCTCTTAGCAAAATTAAAGAAAAAATAGAACAATTAGATTTTCTTATATCTTCAGAAACTAGTTCGAATACTTATGAAGACATAACAAAAGATTTCATTGACCAAATATCATATCTAGAGAATATGATTCAACAAGTCCAAGATAAAATTGATAATTTGTCTAGTTTAGAGGAAATATTGTTGAATGATATGGAAAATGGTTCAGGAAATTTAGAAGATAATATTAATGTCAAAATATCAGTGGACACAATAGAGAAAGATTTGTTCATTTATAAAGGAAGGCTTGAAAAACTGAAGGAACAACATAGGGAAGCTATAAATTTATTTGAGATGTTTAATCGTACGATAAAGAACTACCAGAAAACAAAAAATACGAAATCTATCAAGGAAAATGAGATACATATAGAGTAAACAATTTCCTAAAAAGTATATCTAGAATAGTTTCATGTTCCAATTTGTCACATATTTAAAAATAAGAAAATAACTATATTATACTTGTTTTAGGAGACATTGGATGTTGAAAAGGATTAGAGATTTACGCGAGGATGATGATTTGACACAAGAATATGTTGCAAAAACAATCTTAAATTGTACAAGATCAGCGTATTCTAAAATGGAATCAGGTACCAGGTTAATCTCTATAGATGACCTTATCAAACTTGCAGATTTTTATAATGTAAGTTTAGATTACCTTGTAGGTCGAGTGGATAATAAAGAAGACTATTACTCTAAAAAGTATTAGGTTAAGAAAGCACATTGACAATTGAATAGTCCAAAATGGTACTTTCCTCATTTGTGGAGCAGTTTTGAATGGCTCGCCATGATAAGAGCGATATTAAAACCATCAATAAAATAGAGCGATACTTTATATGCCATGATACAAATGATATACAATGATACTTCTGACCGTTCAGGCTGCCACCGTAAAAGAGCAGCAAGTGAAATTCTTATGATGACTTCATCAGTCATGCCATGGAGGTGAAAAAATCTAAGAAAGGAAGTAGTAAAATCATGGAAACAGTAAACTATAAAGATTTAGTTGCGATTGGTTTTCCAGAGCACACATCGAGAAATATTATTAGACAAGCAAAAAAAATTGCTGTAAAAAAGTTTGAAGAAGCTAGAAAAAATGATAAGAATGCGGTACAATTAGGTTGTTCACCTTTCGATAATAAAAGGTTAGGCATTGCTCCTAAAAATATTGTAGAAAATTTAATTGGTATTTCTTTTTCAGATATAGAAGGTGAGAAAAATGGTTATATCAAAGACAAAGAAATATAAAGGTGTATACAAAGATTCAAAAGGAAAAATTTACTTTCAAATTGAATTAGGAGTTGATCCAATAACTGGGAAAAGAATTCAAAAGAAAGGAAGGAAAAATCAACAGGGACTACCGTTTAATTCTTTTAAGGAAGCTTATGAAGAGATACTTCGTTTAAAACATGAATTTGTGAACTCTACTATTAATAATAGTTTTCTAACTTTTAGAGAGTTTATGGAAGAGATTTATTTAAAATATTATCAACAAAAAGTTCAATTTGTAACTTATCAGACCGCTTTACCACATCATCAGTTATTTATTAAGCAATTTGGTAGTAAAAAATTATCAGATATTAGTACTATTGACTGTGAAAGATTTCGCTTAGCTATTATAGACAAGTATTCTAGTAACTATGCTAAAAATATGTGGTCTAGATTTAAAGCGTGTCTGGGCTATGCAGAAAGATTGGGTTATATTGATAGAGTTCCTTTTAAAGGATTAGATAATCCTAGAGGAAAGCACCCTGATACAAAATTTTGGACATTTGATGAATTTAAGAAGGTAATAAACTCTTTTGATATTAGTGGGCACCTCTAAAAACTCCACTCTTATCACAAAAGAAAAAATCAACTGTATGTGTCTCATTTAGTTGGCACATTCA